>JBCCAJ010000020.1:0-14115 GCA_039814845.1 Pseudomonadota bacterium
ACGCTGGCGTCGGGTTCCGGGGCGAGGGGAAAGGGAAGTGCCATCAGATGAGCTCAACCCTGTCGCCAATCCCAAGGCTACCCGTTTTGGTCACCACGGCGGATACCCCGAAATTGACGTGGCCGAACCCTCGCATCAGGGCGCCAAGAATGTCGGTGTCAGCGAGGCCGGTTTCCGGATTGGCGGCAGGCACTTTGCACCGCTCTATCGGTTCTTCGATGTGCAATTCCACCTCGCCCGCACGGATCGTTTTGCCGACCCAGTCAAATTCTGCCCATGCCTCCAGCCCGTCCAGATGCACATTACAGCGCCAGCGTTGCACGGACAGGTCGGGATCGGTCAGTTGAGCAACGGCGGCATGGGACGCAAGATTGATAAGGCTCACAGACGGGTAGTTTGTATCGGTCATGCCCTGTGCCGCGGCCCTGACCAAACGCACGGACTGGGGCTTTTCCGCTGGCATAATCTGGCGGACCCAAGCGAGGAAAGCCTCCGGCTCCCGGTCAGGATTGAAGGTCAGATCGTCCAGCGCCGGATGGCTGAGCGTCAGGCGGCCGCCTGCCTCATCCACCTGTGCGTTGATCCCCTGAACCGATGGCACAGCAGAGGCTCGGGTAAATTTGCGGCAAGGCGCCCAATTTGTCCCATCTGCATCCGAAAGTTCATGTGCCACGGCCCAGGTGCGATCCCAGGGCATGGTTTGACCTTCCTTCAACACCACCCGATCCACGCTTTCGCGGCCATGGGCTTTGATCGGATGACGCCAGATCGCCCGAACCGTGGCCATCACTTTTCGCCTGGCGGTGTTTCGGGTTTTGCCTTTTTCTTGAAGCTTTCGCGGATATTGCCGAACACGTCCGGTTTATAACCTTGGCTGCGCATGATGATGTATTGCTGCGCGAAGGTGATCACGTTGTTGGCGATCCAGTAGATCACCAGCCCGCTGGCAAAGCTGCCCAGCATGAACATAAAGACCCAAGGCATCCAAGCGAAAATCATCTGCTGAGTCGGATCCGTGGGGGCCGGGTTCAGCTTTTGCTGCATCCACATGGACACGCCGAGGAAGAGCGGCAGGATCCCGATGAAAATCAGTGCAAGGATCGATCCGGGTTCGGGCGAAGCCCAGGGGAACACGCCCCAAAGGTTGTAGATCGACGATGGGTCTGGCGCGGACAGGTCCTTGATCCAGCCGACCCAGGGCGCGTGGCGCAATTCAATCGTGACAAAGATCACCTTGTAGAGCGAGAAGAAGATCGGGATCTGCAGAAGGATCGGCAAACAGCCCGCGGCGGGGTTCACCTTTTCCTTCTTGTAGAGGTTCATCATCTCTTTTTGCATCTTCTGGCGGTCGTCGCCGACCTGTTCCTTAATCTTCTCCATCTGCGGCTGAAGCTCTTTCATCTTCGCCATGGAGACGTAGGATTTATAGGCAAGCGGCAGCAGCACGATCTTGATCAGGAGGGTGAGGCCGATAATGGCCCAGCCCATATTGCCGATCAGCACGTTGAGGTAATGCAGCACGGCGAAAATCGGCTTGGTCAGGAAGAAGAACCAGCCCCAGTCGATCGAATCGAGAAATTCCGGAATGGGGTTCGCCTCATCATTTTGATAGCCTCGGATCGTTGCCCATTCCTTGGGGCCAGCAAAAAGGCGCATCGTGGCGGTGGTCTTCTCACCGGGTGCGACGGCTTGGGTCGGTTGCTGGGCCGTGGTCTGATAGATGTTGCGCGCTGGGTCCTGGAAAGTGGAAATCTTGAGGCCTGCACCCGCGCCGGGGATCAGCGTGGTCATCCAATAATGATCGGTGAACCCGGTCCAGCCTGCTTCTTCCACCGTGAAGGTTTCATGGTCCCCCGCGTTTTCCAGCTTGTCGTATTTCACGTATTCGCGCACGCCGTCGATTTTCTGAATCGCACCTTCGTGCAGGATGAAGAAGTTCTTCAGGTCGTCAGGCAGCCCATGGCGCGCAAGGATACCGTAAGAGGCCAGCGTTTGCGCGGCGGTGCCTGAGTTTTCCACCGACTGCGTGATGGTGAACATCAGCTTGTCGTCGATGGCCATTTCGCGGGTGAAGGTCAGACCCGCGCCATTGTCCCA
The DNA here is from genome assembly GCA_039814845.1 of Pseudomonadota bacterium. Taxonomy (GTDB): domain Bacteria; phylum Pseudomonadota; class Alphaproteobacteria; order Rhodobacterales; family Rhodobacteraceae; genus Roseovarius. The sequence goes on from JBCCAJ010000020.1 coordinate 2,098, forward strand.
TGTCAGTGTGATAGGCGATCCGGGCGCAAGTGTCGTGCCACTGGCCACGTCCCAGCGGGTGTTGGCGCCCGGCACCTGATCGGGGGTCAGCCCACCGCCCGGAGCCCAGCCAAAAAGCGCGTAATAGGGATCGGCGCTGCCCACCGGCGACAGAAGCGTCACAATGGGAGAGCCTTCCTCAAGCGTTTCGCGATAGCCCTTCAGGCGCAGCTCATCAATGCGGCCGCCCTTGAGGGAAATCGTACCCTCAAGCGTCGGGGTATCGATGGCAACGCGCGGTGCGTCATCTTCTTCCGGCTCAGACGGGGCCGTGGTTGCCGTGGTTGCCGGATCGGAGCTGGACGGTGCCAGTGCGATATCGCCCTGTTCGTCCACAACTGCGCTTGTCTCGGATGCGACTGTGGGCTGATCGGTGGCCTCTGGCGGCGGGAACAGCAGGAACCAGACCAAAATCACCAAAAAGCTCAGCGCGGTGGCCAGAATTAGGTTTTTGTTCTGATCGTCCATCTAAGGGCCATTTCTTCTTTCAAATGCGTTGGCTGGGTTCAACAGATCACAGGGCCAAAGGTCAAGGGGTATTGGACGAAATCAGGGGTACCGTTTCCCATCCGGGCAGGTCTTAGGCCTAACTAAAATAAGGGCTTTGTACCGGATGTGAAGCGTTTGACCTGAGCTTATCCGGCCTGTGCGCGCCGAATTTTCGGCGGATTGGCATTTGCCTGCCGCTCCGCGAGCCATTGCAGCGCCTCATCCAAGGGCATGGGGCGCGCGATGGCATAGCCCTGCAGATGGCCACATCCCAGTCTGGAAAGACGGGATTGCTGCCCTTCCGTTTCAACCCCTTCGGCCAACGTGTCGAGCCCTAGTTGCTTGGCCATTGTCAGGATCGCCGCGACCATGTTCTCCTGATTGGGGTTGTCCTCAATTCCGCTGACAAAGCTGCGGTCAATCTTCAACCGGTTGAGTGCGAACTGCTGGAGAGAGGAGATAGAGGCATGTCCCGTCCCAAAATCGTCCAGATCCACGCGGCACCCGATGTCTGAAAGACGTTGAATGTTCTGCGTCGTCATATCCCCTTCGGTCCGGGCCACAACGGTTTCAAGAATTTCAACATTAAGGTAGCTCGGCGCGATATCGCGGTGGTCCAGTTCCCACTGGATGCGGTCAGGCAAGGTGGGATCTTGCAAATCCTCAGGTGACAGGTTGATGCCTACGGCGGGGGGATCATCGGCCACTTTGCGCCATGCCTCGAACCCATCGAGTGCCTGTTGCAGCATGCGGTCCTGCAACAGCGACATAAGCCCTCGGCGCTGCAGAAGGGGAAGAAATTTGCATGGGGAAATCATTCCCTCGGTTGGGTGTTTCCATCGGGCGAGGCTTTCGAACCCCGTCACGCGGCTCGTCTCAGCGCAGATCTGAGGCTGGAACCATGCGCAGAATTCCTCTCCTTCAAGCGCGGGGACAATATCACGCAATAGAATGCCTGTGCGTGTATCATCTTCCGTCCTGCGGGCTGATTTCAGTTGCACGTCGGGCGCGTAGGATCCACGCGCAGCCTGCACGGCCTTGTTGGCTGCACGGATCACATCATTGGCACTGGCCGCTGCCGTGTCATTGGACAAGCACACCCCAATCAGGGCATCCACAATACCGACAGAGGACGTGACGCGTTTGGCTGAAGCTTGTTCTATATCGACCTTCAGACGCCTTGCCAGCGTCAATGCATCCTCATCCGACACATCCGGGCCTGCGTTTATCACCACGCCAAACCGTGTCCGCCCGAGGATCGAAACCTGATCCCGCCGCCGCAGGAAAGACTTGATCAACATCGCATTGTGATACGTTCTTTCCGCCCATGTCTTGGGGTCTTGGGGGTCTTGGGGGTCTTGGGTGTCTTGGGGTGGGGGCGTGTTCAGCTCAATCACCATACAAAGCACGGATGTTTCCCGAAGGCGCGCATGATACAGCGCGGAGCGGAGCGCGATATCGAATGTCTCTCCGCTATCGGAGGCGCGTTTCACTGTCGTCGCGATCCTGTCCTGTCGCAGATGCCTATCAGCAATGGCGGCGAGAACGGCCAGGGTGGCCAGCGCGATCAAAGCCACCAGCAGCCCGATCTGAGCGCCCATCGCATTCCACGTCAAAAGCGTGACCGGCAGAATCGCCAGCGCCAAAGGCCCCGTCAGGACATCAGCCAAACGGTGGCGCAACATAAGAAGACTGTGGCGGAATTTGCGCAATATTTCAGACCCCAAGCTTGCGCGTGCACGCTAAACTTGTGGCATTGAACATCCCTTTAACGCAGCTTCGGCGGGTCCTCGGAATTTGCTTCAAATTTTAAGGAGTCCCGCGTGAGCCCGGCGAAGTCGAACAGGCCAGAATCAAGCAGGTGAGAGGGCCGCGCATTCATCAAAGAGCGGAAGATGACCTGTCGGCGACCCGGAGAGTTCGCCTCCCACCCGTCCAGAATGCGTTTGACCTGTTGGCGTTGCAACCCATCCTGCGACCCACACAGATCGCAGGGAATGATCGGATATTTCATTGCGGCCGCGAATTTCTCACAATCCTCTTCGGCGACCAAAGACAGGGGGCGATAAACGAACAAATCGCCTTCTTCATTCACCAGTTTGGGCGGCATCGTTGCCAACCGTCCGCCGTGGAAGAGGTTCATGAAGAACGTCTCAAGGATGTCATCACGGTGATGGCCCAGCACGACCGCTGAACAGCCCTCCTCCCGCGCGATACGATAGAGATTGCCCCGCCGCAGCCGCGAGCACAGCGCGCAATAGGTCCGGCCCTGCGGCACCTTGTCGACGACGATGGAATAAGTATCCTGATATTCAATCCGATGAGGAACGCCCATCTTTTCCAGAAATTCCGGCAGAACGGTCGCGGGAAAGCCCGGCTGACCCTGATCCAGATTGCAAGCGAGCAATTCAACGGGCAACAGCCCGCGCCACTTTAGCTCATGGAGAATGGCCAACAGGGTGTAGCTGTCTTTGCCTCCCGACAGACACACAAGCCAACGCGCGCCGGGCTCCACCATACCGAAATTCTCAATTGCCTCGCGACAATTGCGCACGATCCGCTTGCGCAGCTTGCGGAATTCCGTGGTCTTGGGCGCACCTGCGAAGAGGGGGTGGATGTCGTCGGTGTCGTCTAACATGGGGTGATCCTGTGGCGTGACACCCCGCGTTTAAAAGATCAGGTTCAGCATGACCAGAGAGACAACGAGGAACAGCACGGTCATGATGCCGCCGGTGCGGATGAAATCGGTGACCTTGTAGCCCGCAGGCCCCATGATCAACGCGTTCACCTGATGGGTGGGGATGATGAAAGAATTCGACGTGGAAATGGCCACTGTCAGCGCGAAAACCGCCGGATTGGCCCCGGCGGCCAGGGCGATGGACACGGCAAGCGGGACCAAAAGCACGGTTGCGCCTACGTTGGACATGACCAGCGAAAATCCGGTGGCTAGAATGGCAATGCCCGCCTGCAGTGACCAGATCGGCCAGCCTTCCAGTGCGATGAGGATCTGCTGCGCGATCCAGGCGGCGGTGCCGGTGTTTTGCACGGCTTGGCCAAGGGGAATAAGAGAGGCCAGCAGGAACACCGTATTCCACCCCACGGCGCGGTAAGCCTCATCAATGCTGAGCACTTTGGTCAGCAGCATGCCCACCGCACCCGTCAGCAGACATAACGACAGTCGGATATCGGTGAACAGGATCATCGACAGCGCCACGAGGAAGAAAAAAACCGCGTGGGCGACCTTATGGGGGCGCAGCTCCTCTTGCGGGAAATCTGAGGTCACAACCACATAGTCGCGGTTTTGTTTGAGCCGGGTGAGGTTATCCCACCGCGTATGGGCCACCAACATGTCGCCCGCGCGCAGGGGTTCCAGACCAATTGCCGTGGGTTCATGTTCTTCGGTTTCCACATGGCTCAGCGTATCTTCGCCGCGGTGGATGGCTAGCAAGGACAGGCCTGTTTGTTTGCGCAGCTGCAAATCGCGAGGGGCCTGACCAATGACATGGCTGTCGGGGGGGATGACGACCTCTGCGATGCCCGCGTTGGTGGGGGCAAATTCCTCGGCAAAGACATCCAGTTTGGACCGCATGAAGAGGCCATTGTCGGAACAGAATGTCTGCACCTCAGCCTTGTCGCCAATGATGGCAAGGCGGCAGGGGGCGGCGATCTCGGCGGTCAGAATCTGCACCATGGACACTTTGCCGCGATAGTAGGTGGAGATGATGTAGATGTGGTTGTTGAGGTTGATATCGGCCAGTTGCTGACCCACCAGCGGCGTGTTGATGGGCACGTCGACCTCATAGACATCCGCCGTCAGCCCATAGACCCGGTTGAGGTAGTCAGATGTGCCCTGACCCGCTGTCGCCTCCACCTTATCCCGCCCACCGGGCAGGACATATTTGCCGAACAGCATGAAGTACCCGATGCCCGTCAGCACGAGTGCGACCCCAATGGGCGTGACCGAGAAAAGGCCGAACGGCTCCATCTGTTGTGCCGCAGGCAGGCCCGTGTTGGCCGACACGATCAGATCGTTGAGCAGGATGAGCGGTGAAGATCCCACCATTGTCATTGTGCCACCAAGAATGGCGCAGAATCCCATTGGCATCAGAAGTCGAGCCAGCGGGATGCTCGTGCGGGCCGAGATGCGGCTGACCACTGGGATGAACAGCGCGGCCGCGCCCACGTTTTGCAAAAAGCTGGAGATGAAACCCACAGTGCCGGAGACGATGGGCAGCACGCGGGCCTCGGTCGACCCACCGTATTTCAAAATGGCCGCGGCGACCTTGTTCATAAGCCCTGTCTTGTCGAGGCCCGCACCGACAATCATCACCGCGATGATGGAGATGACGGCATTGGACGCGAACCCGTCAAACAGATGCGTGACGTCGGCCACGCTTTCGAGGCCGGGCACGTAGGACAGGATGCCGATGATGACGAGCACAAGGATTGCGGCGAGATCGACGCGGATAATCTCCGACACAAAAAGGAAAACGGTGAAGCAAAGGGTCGCAACCACAACGGCCATTTCCGTGGTGAAGGCGATATGCTCCATTTTCCCTCCCTTGCAGGTTGATACTGCGTGGAAAAACGGGATCGGTCAAATGCCGCAAGCGGGCTTAGACAGGGGTCCAATTTTTTTCAAAAAAATTGCCGCCAACGTTGGCGGCAAAATTTTTGAAAAATTTTGTGGGGCACAGATTTTAGGAACCGCCTTCACCGATAAGGGTTTGCATGATCGCCTGGGCGGTCGGGGTGCTCCAATCGGCGTCCCCGACAAGGCGCGCGATCTCTTGGCCGTTTTGATCCAGAACCATGGTCACAGGCAGGCCCAGCACGCCCATTTCCCGCGCCAAGCGAGAGCGGGGATCGCGGTGCAGCGGCAGGTTTTCGACCCTGATCTCGTCAAAGAAGGCCTTCATCGCCTGAGGCGGATTGCGACCTGTGGCGATGGTAACGACCTCAAAATTGTCCCCGCCCAACTCAGACTGCAATTCGGACAGCATCGGCATTTCATGCCGACAAGGTGCGCACCACGTGGCCCAGAAGTTCAGCACGACGACCTTGCCTTCATAGTCAGCAAGTGTGCCTTCGTTTCCGTCAATGGTCTCAAAGGCGGTCCTGGTCACATCTTTGGGGGCTTCGTGAAAGACCAGTTTTTTCATGTCACCATCGCGGAGGGCTTCTGCTGCTTGCACATCCGCAAGCCCTGGGTTTGCACCAAAGACAAGCGCCGTATAAAGGACGATCTGAGCCAAGAATTTCATGTGTCCTCCGAAGGGTTTTGACATGACCGATAAGACCTCGAACCAGATGTGGGGCGGCCGCTTTGCCAGCGGGCCTGATGCCATCATGGAAGCAATTAATGCATCCATCGGTTTCGACCAGCGTATGGCGGCACAGGATATTGCCGGTTCAAGGGCCCATGCCGCGATGCTCGCTGCCACAGGCATTATAAGTGATAAGGATGCGGACGCGATCCGGGAAGGGCTGCTCACGGTCTTGTCAGAGATCGAGGGCGGGAATTTTGAATTTTCGACCGCTTTGGAAGACATCCACATGAATGTGGAGGCGCGGTTGAAGGAGATTATTGGGGAACCTGCGGGGCGGTTGCACACTGGGCGGAGCCGGAACGATCAGGTTGCGACGGATTTTCGGCTGTGGGTGCGCGATCAGTTGGATGCGGCGGAGGAGGGGCTCGTCACTCTTTTGCGGGCGTGCCTGACCCAAGCGGAAAGCGGTGCGGAATGGGTGATGCCTGGATTTACCCATCTGCAAGTCGCGCAGCCTGTCACATGGGGGCATCACATGATGGCTTATGTGGAGATGTTTGGGCGGGATCTGTCCCGTGTTCGCGATGCGCGGAAGCGGATGAATGAGAGCCCGTTGGGCACGGCGGCGCTGGCGGGTACATCTTTCCCGGTTGATCGGGATATGACGGCGGAGGCGCTGGGGTTTGACCGGCCTTGTGCCAATTCATTGGACGGTGTGAGCGACAGGGATTTTGCGCTTGAGTTCTTGAGTGTGGCGAGCATCAGCGCCATGCATCTGAGCCGCTTGGCCGAAGAACTGGTGATCTGGTCTTCGGCGCAGTTTCGGTTTGTGGCGTTGTCGGATCGATTCTCGACGGGCTCATCGATCATGCCGCAAAAGAAAAACCCCGATGCCGCGGAACTGATCCGCGCCAAGATCGGGCGGATTTTCGGGGCGAATGTTGCGCTGATGACCGTGATGAAGGGCCTGCCGCTGACCTATTCAAAGGACATGCAAGAAGACAAAGAGCAGGTCTTTGACGCCGCGGACCATTGGATGCTGGCTATGGCCGCAATGGAGGGCATGGTGCGCGATATGATGCCCAACCGGGAGGCGTTAGAAGCCGCAGCGGGATCCGGCTTTTCCACTGCGACCGATTTGGCGGACTGGCTGGTGCGGGTGTTGGGCATGCCATTCCGGGATGCACATCATGTGACAGGAACGCTGGTGGCCATGGCGGAAACGGCGGGCTGCGATCTGCCCGATCTCAGCCTTGAGCAGATGCAGAGTGTGGAGGCGGGCATCACGGAGGGCGTTTTTGAAGTGCTGGGTGTGCATAACTCTGTCGCCTCCCGTGTCAGCTATGGCGGGACGGCGCCGGTTCGGGTAAAAGAACAAATCGCACGGTGGAAGGAGATCCTCTCATGACGCGCATTCTGGCTTTTGTGTCTGTCACCCTGTTGGCCGCGTGTGGGGCCGATGGCGACCCGGTCACGCCGACGATGAACACCAATATCGGGATAGGTTCCAACGGCGTGAGCGTTGGCACCTCTGTCGGCATGAAGAAAGGCCCGGTGAGCGTTGGCGTGGGGCTTGGCCTTTGAGATACGTTTTTCTGGCGCTTGCCGTCTGGGGATCGATCCACCCCATGTATTACTTCATCTCGTGGTTTAACGCGAATGGCTATGACATTATGGCCATGGTCGATGCGTGGCACGTGAATGCCGCGACCAGCGGGCTGGTATGGGATTTGACCGTGGCTGCCGTGGCGCTGACGGTTTGGGTGATTTACGAATGTATCACCCGGAAACACTGGATCGGCTTGATTGCCATTCCCGCGACGTTCTGCATCGGGGTAAGTTGTGGACTGCCGCTCTATATCTTTTTGCGCATGGGTTATCGTAGCCCGGCAGGGATTTGAGTATTTTTTGACCAGAAAGAAGCCGGGGTGAGCTGACGTGGATCATTTCCTCTATCGCGATGGCGTGTTGCATGCCGAGGATGTACCGGTGGCAGAGATTGCCGCAGAAGTAGGCACGCCGTTTTATTGTTATTCCACGGCAACGCTGGCACGGCATTTCAAGCTGTTTGATGACGCGCTTGAGGGGCTGGATCATCTTGTCTGCTACGCCATGAAGGCGGCGAGCAATCAGGCGATCCTGAAAACGCTGGCAGATCTTGGCGCGGGCATGGATGTCGTGTCTGCCGGGGAATATCTGCGTGCACGCGCCGCAGGTGTGCCGGGCGAGAAGATCGTCTTTGCCGGTGTTGGTAAGACGCGCGATGAGATGCGGATCGCGCTCGAAGGCGGCGTGCGGCAGTTCAACGTGGAAAGCGAGCCGGAGATGGTGGCGTTGAGCGAGGTGGCCACATCATTGGGTGTCACCGCGCCGATCACCGTGCGGGTCAATCCCGATGTGGATGCCAAAACCCATGCCAAGATCGCCACAGGCAAGGCGGAGAACAAGTTCGGCATCCCGATTTCCCGCGCACGAGAGGTCTATGCGCAAGCCGCAAGCCTGCCTGGCTTGGAGATTGTCGGGATCGATGTGCATATCGGATCGCAGTTGACCGATCTGGAACCTTTCCGGATGGCCTATCAGAAAGTGGCCGATCTGACAGAGGCATTGCGCGCTGAAGGCTACGACATTCGCAGGCTTGATCTGGGCGGCGGGCTGGGAATTCCTTACACCACCTCCAATGAAGCGCCGCCCTTGCCCACGGATTTTGGCGCGCTGATCAAGGAAACCGTCGGGCATCTTGGCTGCGAGGTTGAGATTGAACCGGGGCGGCTTATTGCCGGGAATGCGGGCATTCTGGTGAGCAAAGTGATCTATGTGAAATCGGGCGAAGGGCGCGATTTTTTGATCCTCGACAGCGCGATGAACGATCTGATCCGGCCTGCTATGTATGAGGCGCATCATGATATCGTTCCTGTCATTGAACCGGTGCCGGGTGTAGAACAAAGACCCTATGATATCGTCGGTCCCGTTTGCGAAAGCGGCGATACATTTGCCAAACAGCGCATGATGCCGCCCGTGTCTGATGGCGATTTGGTCGCCTTCCGCAGCGCGGGCGCGTACGGCGCGGTTATGGCCAGTGAATACAACACCCGTCCTTTGGTGCCCGAAGTTCTGGTGAATAGGCATCAATTTGCCGTCATTCGTGCACGCCCGACCTTTGACGAGATCATAAATCGCGATACCATTCCTGAATGGTTGTAATGCGCTGGCCCGGCGTTACGTCTGAAGGGTCGGGCATATAAGCTTCAAGGCCGGATAGGACAAATGCGAAACGCGCCAGATCTGCAGACCATGCTGACCCGCCTGCGCCGGCCTTTGCGGCTGACCTGGGCGGGCTTGATTGCAGAGCGGCTGGTGCGCGCTTTCTGGCCTTTATGGAGCGTTTTGGCCGCTGTCAGTGCGGCGCTCATGCTGGGGTTTCATGACCTTCTGCCCCTTGAGGCCGTCTGGTTTACTGTGATTGCTACTGGCGTTGCGGCGATCACATTTCTGGTCACTGGTATTCTCCGCTTTCGTTGGCCAAAGCGGCAGGAGGCGGTGGACAGGCTTGATACCTCTCTGAAAGGTCGACCGCTGGCGGCATTAGCCGACACTCAGGCAATTGGCACCGGTGATGAGGCGTCCGAGGCACTTTGGAGCGCACATTTGGGCCGCATGGCGAAACGGGCCATGGGTGCCAAACCCGTAGAGCCGGATCTGCGGCTTTCGGGACGCGATCCATTTGGGCTGCGCTACATCGCATTGTTGGGACTGGTGGTGGCACTGCTGTTCGGGTCTGTTGCGCAAGTATCATCCGTGTCTCAGATCAACCCTGCCGGTGCCGCGCAAGCCAACACCGGGCCGTCCTGGGAAGGATGGGTGGAACCACCTTTCCACACTGGCTTGCCCAGTCTTTACCTGAACGATCAAGACGGTGAGCTTCGTGTGCCCGAGGGGAGCCGCATCACCTTAAGGCTTTATGGTGAGGTCGGCGCGCTGTCGGTCGCTGAAACCGTGTCAGGCCGCACGGAGGATGTGGGCGCAGCGACAGATACTGAACAGGAATTTGAAGTCACCTCCGACGGGACGCTGCGCATCGCAGGCCCGGGTGGGCGTGAATGGACTGTGATTGCAATTCCCGATGAGGCACCGGCGGTGCAGCTTTTGGAAGATGGCGTTTCCATGACATTTGATGGCCAGATGAGCCAACCGTTCCAAGCTGTGGATGATTACGGCGTCGTGGGCGGGCGTGCAATTTTCAGCCTTGATCTGGATCGGCTGGATCGAAGCTACGGCTTGTCCATTGATCCCGAAGCACGCGAAGACATCACGCTGGAATTGCCCATGCCCATCGCGGGAGACCGTGCGGATTTCGTGGAAACGCTGATCGAAAACCTGTCAGAGCATCCATGGGCTCACCTGCCCGTGCGGCTTGAGTTGGAAGTCACGGATGCCGCCGGGCAATACGGGCTGAGCATCCCACGTGCGATGGACCTGCCTGCGCGGCGTTTCTTTGATCCGTTGGCGGGGTCGATCATTGAAATGCGCCGCGATCTGTTGTGGTCGCGGGACAATGCCAAACGCGTCAGTCAGGTGTTGCGCGCGATTTCCCATGACCCCGAAGAGGGGCTGTTTCAAGCCGATGGATCCTACCTTCGGTTGCGGGTGATCCTGCGAGAGATGGAAAACCATATACGCCTTGCAACCTTCACACCGGAGGCGCGGGATGAAACGGCGCAGGCGCTGTGGGATCTGGCGATCATCTTGGAAGACGGCGATATCGGCGACGCGCTGGCACGGATGCAGGAGGCGCAGGAACGGCTGAGTGAAGCCATGCGCAATGGTGCCAGCGAAGAAGAAATAGCGCGCCTCATGCAAGAGCTGCGCGATGCGACGCAGGATTACCTGCGCCAACGGTCGCAACAGGCCCAGCGCGATGGGGAACAGAACGGCGAACAACAGCAGATGCCCGACAACATGACCTCTCTTGATCAACAAGACATTCAGGACATGATGGACCGGATCCAGGAACTGATGGAGCAGGGGCGCTTTGCCGAGGCCGAGCAGGCATTGCAGGAATTCCAAGAAATGATGGAAAATCTGCGCATGGCTGAAGGCCAACGCGGACAGCAAGGTGATAACCCTGGCCAAGAGGCGATGGAGGGGTTGGCAGAAACACTGCGCGATCAACAGGGGCTGTCAGATCAGGCGTTCCGCGATTTGCAGGAACAGTTCAATCCCAATGCGCAGGCCGGAAACACGGATACCAATGAAGGCCGCAGCGGCGATCAGGGCCGGGGTGAACAACACGAAGGTCAGGGGTCTGGCCGGGGCAATCAACAAAGCGAAAGTCAGGGCAATCAAAGCGCGGATGGCCGATCCGCGCAAGACAGTCTGGCGGACCGTCAGCAGGCGCTGAGGCAGGAACTGGAACGCCAGCGCCAGAACCTGCCGGGTTCCGGGTCCGAGGGCGGGGATGCGGCGCGGGATTCACTGCAGCGCGCGGAAGAGGCCATGGAGGGCGCGGAAGAGGCGCTGCGCCAGGATGATCTGGCCGACGCGATTGACCAACAGGCCGAAGCGATGGAAGCCCTGCGCGACGGGATGCGCGAACTTGGTGAGGCGATGGCTCAAGACCAGCAGAACCAGCAGAACGGCCAAGGCCAGGCGCGCGGTCAGTTTGGCGACAACGACAATCAGGATCCGCTGGGCCGTGACCGAAATGGCAGCGGTTTGAGCGATCAGGGCAACGACCGAATTGGCGAAGCAGATGTCTATCGCCGGGCCCTTGAACTGGTGGATGAGATACGCCGCAAGTCGGGCGATTCTGACCGCTCAGAGCAAGAACGGAACTACTTCGAGCGACTGCTGGATCGGTTCTGAAGCCATGGCGCTGGGGGCCACCCCTCAGACCCCCGGAGTACTTTTTGAAAGGTGAAATTCGGGTGTCCCTCGCTTCGTCTTTCCCAAAATGCTCATGCAGCCTGTCGTTACGGCCGCGACGCTACTGCGCGTTGGCGGTTCAGTTCAGAAATTGCCCAACCGTAGCCTGCAGTGCAGCGCGGCCTTGATCAATGACATCGGTGTAGCCTGACAGCGGCGCCTGTAATGCAGGAACCGAAGCGCTGAGTTGCGGTGCAAAGAGATAGAGCGCGGCGCCCAAAACAAAGAGCAGGATCGACAACCGCATCCCGCGGGCAAAGCCGCTGCGAGGGTCCTTTTCGGTCGCCACACGGCT
>JBCCAJ010000453.1:0-2564 GCA_039814845.1 Pseudomonadota bacterium
ATTTCCGATCTGCGCCAGATCGCGGAAGTGCTGGGCGTGCCTATGTCACTGCTTTTCGGCCATGATAGCGCGCCGGTGGAAGAACAGGGATACGTGGTGCGGGCAGGCACGCGGCGGCCCATGGGGTCGGGCGAAGAAGGGCTGATCGAAGAATTGCTGTCGCCCGATCTGACCGATGATTTCGAGATGATCCACTCCACGTTTCAGCCCCGTTCCGCCATGCAGCGCCCGGCCAATCGCCCTACGCAAGAGGTTGGCTACATCATCTCGGGCCAGCTGGATCTGACAATCGGCGGGCGGTCTTTTTCTGTTGGGCCGGGGGACAGTTTTCGCGTGAAAGATCAGGAATACCTTTGGTCCAATCCTTATGACGAACCGGTCGTCGCGATCTGGGTGATCGCGCCGCCGGTCTATTGAGGTGGCCCGTGAGTTTTGAGGCCTGGACCATATTTGCGCTGTTTTGGTTGGTGTTCGTCACCACGCCCGGACCGAATGCCGCAAATTGCATCTCCAATGGTATGGCGCTTGGGTTTCGCCGCGCGTTGCCCGGCGTGGTGGCGATCCTGACACAGGCGATGTTGTTTCTAACGCTCTCGGCGGCGGGAATCACTGCCTTGATCGCAACGTCCCCAACGGCGTTCCAGGTTTTGAAATTCGCAGGTGCCGCGTTCCTGATTTATCTTGGCATTCGCGGCTGGATCATGGCGAGGCAGCCCGTCATGGCTGACGAGCGGCACCGTCACACCACTGCCAAATCGATCTATTTGCGCGCTTTCGTGATCGCCACGATCAATCCCAAAAGCGTCGCGGGCTACCTTGCGGCGTTCAGCCAGTTTGTGCAGCCGGATGTGCCGATTGCCACGCAAATGTGGGTGATTGTGCCGACTGCGCTGACGCTGACGGCGCTGAGCTACCTCACCTACACCGCGCTTGGCGCGGGTCTGGGCCGCATGGCGTTGGGGATGATTTTCAACACCTGGCTGCGCCGGGCACTGGCGGCGTGTTTTGTGATCTACGGTGTTGCCTTGGGCAGCACGTCTGTGCCGGGGAGAGCATGATGTGGGATGTGATGACAGGATTTGATCCTGCCTTGCTTGCCGCCTTCATAGGCGCCGGTCTCTTGCTGAACCTCACGCCGGGGGCAGATTTCATCTTTATCTCAGCCAGTGGTATGCGGGGCGGGCCTCGGGTCGGGATGGCCGCGGCCGTGGGCGTGAACCTGGGCATTCTTGTGCATATCGCCATGGCGGCCGCCGGGTTGTCGGCATTGCTGATTGCCTTTCCGCTGGCCTATGACGCGATCCGGTATGCGGGGGCGGCCTATCTGATCTATCTGGCCTGGCAGGCGTGGCGCGCGCGTGATGAGATTGGCGAAGGGCGTGCGGCGCACACCCTTTGGCCCGCCATCCGGCGCGGGTTCATCACCAATACGCTCAACCCCAAAACGGCGCTGTTTATCTTCGCCTTCATCCCGCAATTCACCGACCCCGCCATTGGCCCGATCTGGATGCAGATCGTGGTTTTGGGCGGGATCTTCATGGGCGTCGGCTTTGTCTTCGCCCTCACCCTCGGCGCGCTTGCCGGGGCCTTTTCCAGCGCGCTCAAAACCCGCGCGCGTACCCTCAACCGTCTTTCGGCGGTTATGTTTGCCGGGCTTGCGGCCCGCTTGGTCTGGGATCGTTGATATGATCTGGGCCCACCTCACACCTCAAACTCTTACAGGAGTATCCCATTATGGCTGATCTACCAACCACCGCACGGGTCGTTATCATCGGCGGCGGCGTCGTCGGTGTTTCGACGCTGTATCATCTGGCGAAGGCAGGCTGGAAAGACTGCATCTTGCTGGAAAAGAACGAACTGACCGCGGGCAGCACATGGCACGCGGCGGGCAATTGCCCCAACTTCGCGGGCTCTTGGGCCGTGATGAACATGCAGCGCTATGGCGCGGCGATGTACCGGACGCTGGGTGAGGATGTGGATTACCCGATGAACTACCACGTCACGGGGGCCGTTCGTTTGGCGCATAGCAAAGAGCGTATGCTGGAATTTGAAAAGGTCGCAGGCATGGGCCGCTATCAGGGTCTGCAGATGGATATCTGCACGCCCGAAGAGCTGCAGCAGTACAACCCGTTCATGGAAACGCATGGTCTGGAAGGCGGTCTTTGGGATCCGCTGGATGGGGATATTGATCCCGCACAGCTGACCCAGGCGCTGGCCAAAGGCGCGCGGGATGCGGGCGGCCAGATTGAGCGCTTCTGCCCGGTCACAGGCATTGATCGCGATGGTGATGAATGGATCGTGAAATCCGAGAAGGGTGAGATCCGCTGCGAATTCGTCGTCAACTGCGCGGGCTACTATGCGCAGCGCGTGGGCGAGATGTTCAAGCCCTTCGGCGGGCGCACCGTGCCGATGGTGGTCATGTCCCACCAGTATTTCCTGACCGAGCCGATCGCGGAGTTGGAGGCCTGGACCAAGGAGAACGGCAAGAAGGTCGCCATGATCCGTGACGTGGATACGTCTTACTACCTGCGGCAGGAAAAGACGGGTCTGAACCTTGGGCCGTA
>JBCCAJ010000323.1:0-4013 GCA_039814845.1 Pseudomonadota bacterium
GATTGTGAACGTGAACGGCGGCGCGATTGCCATCGGTCACCCGATCGGCGCCTCGGGCTGCCGTGTGCTGAACACGCTTCTCTTTGAAATGAAGCGCCGCGACGCCAAGAAAGGCCTCGCCACACTCTGCATCGGCGGCGGAATGGGCGTCGCAATGTGCGTCGAGCGCGGCTAAGCGAAAAAGACACCGCAGTGGTCCATTAATGCGGCCACTGCACAAAACCCCAAAGATGACGGTTTTCGGCGCGCAATAATGTTGCGCATTTCAATACTCATAGGTAACAGGATTACCGAAGCACCATTCCGAATCGGAGAATACAATGGCAAGAACTGCACTCGTGACCGGCGGCAGCCGTGGCATCGGAGAGGCGATTTCCAAGGCGCTCAAGGCCGAAGGATACAACGTCGCCGCGACCTATGCGGGCAATGATGAAAAAGCCGCGGCCTTCACCGCGGACACCGGCATCAAGACCTACAAGTGGAACGTGGCAGATTACGAGGCCTCCAAGGCCGGGCTAGCACAGGTAGAGGCCGATCTTGGCCCCATCGACGTGGTTGTTGCCAACGCGGGCATCACCCGCGATGCACCCTTCCACAAAATGAGCCCCCAACAATGGCATGAGGTAATCGACACCAACCTCACCGGTGTGTTCAACACCGTGCACCCCATTTGGCCAGGCATGCGCGAACGCAAGTTTGGCCGTGTCATCGTGATCAGCTCGATCAACGGTCAGAAGGGTCAGTTTGCCCAAGTAAACTATGCAGCGACCAAGGCGGGCGATTTGGGCATTGTGAAGTCGCTTGCCCATGAGGGCGCGCGCGCCGGTATCACCGCGAATGCGGTCTGCCCCGGCTACATCGCGACTGAGATGGTCATGGCGGTTCCTGAAAATGTGCGCGAATCCATCATCGGTCAAATCCCAGCGGGCCGTTTGGGGGAACCGGAAGAGATCGCGCGCTGCGTAACCTTCCTGGCCTCTGACGATGCAGGCTTTATCAACGGGTCGACGATTTCGGCCAACGGTGCGCAATTCTTCGTCTGACCCACGTCTAACGCACCAAAAAGGGCCGCGGTGATCGCGGCCCTTTTCTTTTGCTCAGGTGAACTTGCAACGATCATCCAGAGCGGGAGGTGCGGGTCACCCAGCGGAAGAAATCCTTCATCGCCTCGGCGCGGGCCTCATGGGCAGCGCGGTAAGCATCACGGGTGCGGGTGTCTGTGGCTGTCTCAATCATTTTTTTACCTTTCGGCTGGTGTTTTCTTATCTGAACCCAATATGGTCTCAATGAAGACGCCTCACAAACGAGACTTTCTTCCGCTTCGCTTAAGTTATACTTAACTGAATATGCCCGACCGCTTGCCCCCACTCACCGCTCTACGCGCCTTTGACGCCGCCGCGCGGCACATGTCGTTTCAAAAAGCGGCCAGTGAACTGAACGTCACGCCCGCCGCGTTGTCGTTTCAAATCAAATCCCTTGAGGCCCATCTGGGTGCCCCCCTCTTCCGAAGGCTCAACCGCGCCGTCGAACTGACCGAAGCAGGCCGCGCCCTCGCCCCCGGTGCGCAAGACGGGTTTGAGGCCTTGGCGGCCGCCTGGCGCCAAGCGTCTCGTATCAATGATCAATCTTCGCTGACGGTGACAGCAGGCCCAGCCTTTACGGCCACATGGCTGGCCCCACGCCTTTTCAGCTTTGCCCAGGCCCATCCGGAGATTGAACTGCGACTTACCGCGAATTTCGCGCTGATCGATCTGACCCGGTCAGAAGTCGATGTGGCCATCCGGTTCGGCTATGGCCCCGACCCGGATGAACTTTACTCAGAACCGTTTCTGAACGACTGGGTCACACCGGTGATGTCGCCCGAACTTGCCGCGCAATTCCCGGGGCTGAACGGCCTGCAAAAGATCCCGCTCATCCATGCCAAAGATATCACCTTTCTGGATCCACCCGCCGACTGGCCCGCATGGTTTCGTGCTGCAGGCCTGCCTGACCGAGATTGGACAGGTCAGCAATATTCACAGGCCGACCACGCGATTGACGCCGCGCTATCCGGTGCGGGGGCCGTGATGGCGCGGATCAGTTTTGCGGGCCGGTTTATTCGCGAAGGGCGGCTGGTTGCGCCTTTCCGGCCTGCGCTGGACACGATTGCGCATTACCGATTTGTCTGTGTGAAAGGGGCCGAAACGCTGCCAAATATCTGCGCGTTCCGGGAATGGCTGTTTGATCAGGTGGCGATCACGGCAAGCCATGAAGAAGATCATGACATTCTTGACCCGCGCAATTTGATGGGCTGAGGCCGCATTTGTTGTGATTGAGGAGCGGAGCCTTCCGCCCCTCATACATTCGAAAGAGAAACCTTCAAGCGCGAGGGTTTACCCCCCAGCGCGCGGGCGTCATGCGTGAACGGAAAGGCGCGTGATCTCTTCTTTGACGCGGAGTTTCTGTTTCTTGAGTTCGGCGATTTCATAATCGGTGGACCCGAGCGCGCGTTGCGCTTCGTCGACCTTGTTCGAGAGGGTTTGATGTTTTCTGTGCAATTCCTCAAGGTGTGAACCCAAGCTCATTGGCAGTCTCCTTTTATCTATACCACTCCAGTATCAACGCATCGATTGCAGCACAGAATGGGCCACAAGTCACGCTGCAGGCGCACAATCTAGCGCAAACAGTGGTTCATGTTTTAAGCAAAAGCTTAAGAAATAGGTAATTCAACCCCGTCGCGCAGGACCGCCGACGCCCAGGTGGTATAACTTTCGCGATCCCCGTCATGGGCCGCGCCATCGTGTAAAATCATTGGGGTCGAGAGGCGAAATTCTGCCCGGCCGCCCTTTTTACCGCGCAACAGCACGATCTTCGGGCGCTTGCTTTCGCGGGGCACGAAAGGAAGAAGCTCTAGACTGCCAAGCCGCGCTTGAAAGGCGTTTAAAAGGTCTGGCAACCGCTCAACTCGGTGGATGAATGTCACCGTCCCGCCAGGGGCCGCGCGTTTGGCGGCCTCATGTACCCATGTGGAAAGCGGGGTATCTTCCCCCAATGCGCGTTCCTTATCGGGGGCGTCCGCAGCGGTGGATTTTCGGCGATCAAAATAAGGTGGGTTGGCGATGACGTGCTTGAATTGCCGCGCCTTCAGGGTATCCGGCATCTGCGCAAGATCACCAGTGAGCACCTCAAAGGCGATCTCGTTTTCGGCACCATTGCGGCGGGCCAGCGTGGCGTAGCGGTCTTGCACTTCAAGACCGGTCACAAGCAACCCTGGCACCCGCTCCGCGGCACACAGGGCGGCCGTGCCCACGCCGCAGCCTAAATCGAGCAGGGTCTCACCGGGTTTGGCCTCCACACTGGCGGCCAAAAGCACAGGATCAACGCCCGCGCGGTACCCGGCTTTGGGCTGCAGCAGAGTGAGCCTGCCGCCAAGAAAATCGTCCTGCGTCACGTCAGGATCAAGGCTGCTCATCCACTTCGATTCCATTGTCGGTCAAGGTCGTGACCGCATCGTCATAATCATCATCCGCCACCATGATTCTACGAGGAAAAATCCCGATCCCACCTTCGAGAACGCTCATATTTACGTCCAACTCGAAGCACTCTATACCTTCGCCGTCCAGCAGCGCTTTGGCGAAAGCGATGGAGGCGATGTCGGTTGTTCGCAAAAGCTGTTTCATGGGCTAAGTGGTAGAAAGATCAGGCGCAATTGTCGAGATATGGGTTGCGCAAAAGCAGGGCAAACTGATGTTGGATCACGCAGCGACAAAACCCCATGAGGAACTGGCCCGCCATTTGGCCGGGCAATTGGACGCGGTGAACGTGTTGATCCGGGAACGGATGGCGTCCGAGCATGCCCCTCGCATTCCAGAAGTGACGGCCCATCTGGTGGACGCAGGCGGCAAGCGCCTGCGCCCGATGCTGACGCTGGCCGCGGCCGATCTGTGTGGCTACGAGGGGGCATACGACATACATCTGGCCGCGACGGTGGAGTTTATCCACACCGCGACGCTCCTGCATGACGATGTGGTCGA
>JBCCAJ010000526.1:0-1607 GCA_039814845.1 Pseudomonadota bacterium
CCTCGGGCTCCCCGGGATATTTGTGGCAAAAAGAACGGGGCGTTTCATTCGGCGGCCTCCATCAAGCGGAGGGCGCGGCGGCGGTGCATCGGGCGGCTGAAAAGGCCTGCCAGATCACCGGCTTGTTCGTAAAAATGGACAGGTGTGAAGACCAGCTCAATGGCCCATTTGGTGGCGAGACCTTCGGCTTCCAGCGGGTTGGCAAGGCCCAAGCCGCAGACCGTGAGATCCGGCTGTGCAGCGCGGCAGCGGTCCAGTTGAAGTTCGACATTCTGGCCTTCGGCGATTGTCGGCCCTTCGGCCAGCAGATCGAGATCGGGGCCGACCACCTGTTTGTGGATGAAGGGGGCACCCACTTCGACCGCCGTCATACCGCATTCGCGGGTGAGGAAGCGGGCCAGCGGGATTTCCAGCTGACTGTCGGGGAAGAAGAAGACCGACTTGTCCTGGAGGGCGGCGGCCGCTTGGGCCACCGCCTTTTTAGCACGTGCACGGGGCGCGCCGGTTACGGCGTCGAAACGCGCCTTATCGACACCGAATGCCCGGGCCACGGCGAGAAGCCACGCAGTGGTGCCCTCTTCGCCAAACGGGAAAGGCGCGGGAAGGTGGCGCGCCCCGCGCCGCTCCAGGGCGGCAAGAGTGCCACCGAGAAACGGCTGGGTGAGGGCAAAGACGGTATTGGGCCCCACGCGAACGTCTTGATCGACGTTGCGTGCAGGCAGGACCGAAATATTTTCGATCCCCATCTTGCCCAGCATATCGAGCGCCTGATCTTCCACCACATCGGGGAGAGCCCCGACGAGCAGAAGCTGGCGCTTGTCAGTTTCCGGCAGAACCGGAACCATGGAGGCGAGACATGCGTCTTCGCCTTCTGTGAATGTTGTTTCAATGCCGGAGCCGGAGTAGTTCAGCACGCGCACCCGGGGGGCGTGTTTGACGCTGAGCTTTTCGGCGGCGCGGGCGAGGTCCAGCTTGATCACCTCAGAGGGGCAGGAGCCCACGAGGAAGAGCTGACGAATATCGGGGCGGCGAGAAATCAGGCGGTCGACCTCGCGTTCAAGCTCAGCCTGCGCATCGGCGAGGCCGGCGAGATCTGTCTCTTCAAGGATGGCCGTGCCGAAGCGGGGTTCGGCGAAAATCATGACGCCCGCTGCGGATTGCAGAAGGTGGGCGCAGGTGCGCGAGCCAACCACGAGGAAGAACGCATCCTGCATCTTGCGGTGCAGCCAGATGATTCCCGTGAGCCCGCAAAACACTTCGTGTTGACCGCGTTCCTTGAGGACGGGGGTGTTGCGGCAGCCCGTTTGAGGGGTGAGATCGTTCATGCCGTCACCCCCGAATCTTGATCTGTTTGGAGGCGCGCGGCACGCAGTTTCATCAGGAACTGACCCGCGTTGATAACGTAGGCCGTGTAGGCGGCGAGGGCGATCATCATCTCAGCCACCGGGCTTAGGTTGCCCCAGAAGAGCGCCCAGATGTAAGCGGTGTGAAGGGCGATCACAGCAAAGCTGAACACGTCTTCCCAGAAGAAAGAATGGGCAAAAAGCCATTGATCAAAAACGATTTTTTCCCAAATCGACCCAGTGATCATGATGATGTAGAGAAAG
>JBCCAJ010000475.1:0-2401 GCA_039814845.1 Pseudomonadota bacterium
GCCGAAAGACTTCGTGCTGCTGACCACGCTCAACGCCGCCACCCAACGCGTCCCGGCGCGCGCTGTCCTCGAAGGTGCGGCCTTCACCGCAGAGGTCGACCACCAGATTGACGAAGACGCCCTGCGCGCTTTCCTCGTCCGGATGGGCTTCGTACAAAGCCCCACGGTGACCGAACCGGGTGACTATGCCATTCGCGGCGGCATCATCGATATCTTCCCACCAGGTGAAAGCGGCCCCGTGCGGTTGGACTTGTTCGGCGATGTGCTGGACGGCATCCGACGATTTGATCCCGCCACCCAACGCACGACAGAGAAACTGGACCGGATTGAGCTGGCCCCTGTCTCAGAGGTCATTCTGGATGAAGCCGCCATACGCCGTTTCCGCCAGAACTACCGCATCGAATTTGGCGCGGCGGGCAGTGATGATCCTCTGTATGAGGCCGTCTCTGCAGGGCGCAAACAGGCCGGCATCGAACACTGGCTGCCGTTCTTTCATGAAACGCTTGAGACGCTGTTTGACTACCTGCCCGGCGCGTCGGTGACATTGGACCACCAAACAACCGCCAGCCGCGATGCAAGGTGGGAGGCCGTGCAAGACCAATATGAGGCCCGCCGCCACGCGCTCGAACAACGCGGGCGACAGGATTCGGTCTACAAACCCGTCTCACCGGATCAGCTTTACATGGATGACGCCGCGTGGGTCACGGCGATGGATGGCCGTCGCGTGCTGTCCTTCTCCCCGCTGTCCCAAAGCCCCGGGCCGGGTGTGCTTGATGCGGGTGGCCGTGTGGGGCGGAACTTCGCGCCTGAACGGCAACAGGAAAGCATCAGCCTCTTTGGCGCTTTGAAATCCCATATCGTGGCGAAGATCGCCTCAGAACCCGTTGTGATCGCAAGCTATTCCTCTGGTGCACTCGAACGCCTCGAAGGATTGGTGGAAGACGAAGGCCTCGCCGGGGCCGTCACCGTGCGCAACATCGACGGCGTGGGCAAAACCGGGCTCCACCTGACCGTCTGGGGCCTTGAGGCAGGGTTCGAAGCCCCCGGTCTAACGGTTATATCTGAACAGGATATCTTGGGTGACCGGCTGATCCGAAGCCCCAAAAAACGCCGCCGGGCCGAAAACTTCCTGACCGAAACCCAAAGCCTGTCGCCCGGCGATCTGGTGGTCCATGTGGATCACGGCATTGGCCGCTATCACGGGCTGGAGGTGATCACCGCCGCCGGGGCCGCCCATGAATGCATCCACCTGGAATATGCTGAAAGCTCAAAGCTTTACCTGCCGGTGGAAAACATCGAACTGCTGTCCCGCTACGGCCATGAAGAAGGCTTGCTGGACCGGCTCGGCGGCGGCGCGTGGCAATCCAAAAAAGCCAAGCTCAAGGAACGCATCCGAGAGATGGCCGACCGGCTCATCCGCATTGCCGCTGAACGTGCCCTGCGCAAAGGCCCCGTGCTGGAACCCGAACACCACGCGTGGGAGGCGTTCAGCGCCCGCTTCCCCTATCAGGAAACCGACGATCAGCTGCGCGCGATTGAGGATGTGGTGACCGATCTGCAAGCGGGCATGCCGATGGATCGCCTAATTTGCGGCGATGTGGGCTTTGGCAAAACCGAAGTGGCCATGCGCGCTGCCTTTGTCGCCGCGATGCAGGGCTACCAAGTGGCCGTCATCGCCCCAACCACCTTGCTCGCCCGCCAACATTATCAAAGCTTTGCAGAGCGGTTTCGCGGCTTTCCCATCAATGTCCGCCCCCTGTCGCGTTTCGTGTCCACCAAGGACGCCAACGCCACCCGCGATGCCATGTCACGCGGCGAGGTGGACATCGTCATCGGCACCCATGCCCTGCTCGCCAAGGGGGTCCGCTTTGCCAATCTCGGCCTGCTAGTGATCGACGAAGAACAACGTTTCGGCGTCACGCACAAAGAACGGCTCAAACAAATGCGTTCCGACGTGCATGTCCTGACGCTCACCGCCACACCGATCCCCCGCACGCTGCAACTCAGCCTCTCGGGCGTGCGCGACCTGTCGATCATTGGCACCCCGCCCGTGGATCGCCTCTCGATCCGCACCTATGTCAGTGAATTCGACACCGTCACCATCCGCGAAGCACTCCTGCGTGAACATTATCGCGGCGGGCAAAGCTTCTTCGTCGTCCCCCGCATCAAGGACCTTCCCGAGGTTGAGGAATTCCTGACCACGCAAGTGCCGGAAGTGAATTACGTTGTCGCCCATGGCCAGATGGCAGCAGGCGAACTCGATGACCGCATGAACGCCTTTTATGACGGCAAATTCAATGTGTTGCTGGCCACAACGATTGTGGAATCGGGCCTCGATATCCCGTCGGCCAACACCATGGTTATCCACCGCGCGGATATGTTCGGCCTGGCGCAACTCTAC
>JBCCAJ010000226.1:0-5177 GCA_039814845.1 Pseudomonadota bacterium
CATCTCGCATCTGCGTGACGTGGCCGTCTTCTCCGTCTTTCGCCGCACCGCCGAAAACCCCCTCTACCGCATCGAAAAACGCCCCAAACTGCGCGGGCGGCAGGGGCAATATGCGGTGATCGGCATGGATGGCCAGATTTTAAAGCGCGGCAGCGACCTGCGCACAGTGCTGCGCGTGCTGGAACGCAAACTCATCCGCGCGGTGGAGTGAAAGAGGACTATTACTTCATCCCAAACGAAGTTGGTTTCAACTAAGAACGGCCATTCGAAAGTAAATTCTGTGTAGTGGTGGGCCTTCCACTCTACTTTGAAGTGAAAAACCTGATAAAAGAAGTCCCATGCGCATTATTGCACTTTCTTCCATTGCTGCACTACTTCTCGGCAACATCGGCCATTCGCAATCCGTCTCATTTGTTGTTCCTTCTGACAGCGGCGTGTCCGTGATGATGGATGACGGGAATCTCCTATTTTTGAACAATGATTGCACGGTCACTCGCGAAGGCGGCGGAACTGGCTACTGGTGGAACGGTGCGTCCTTCTTCGCGGTGGGCATAGATGGCAGCATTTTCAGGCTCGATCGAGAACTGGAGGGACTTCCTTTTTGCGCACCTCCAGAACCCGATGTTCTAGAAAAGCTTCAGTCGCAAGTCATATCAAGCACGCCTTCTGCCACGAATTCATGCCAGGCCGAAGGCGTATTGGCGTTGATCAATTATTGGCAAAATCGCACAACCCAAAAGTTCATCGATGAGATGTGCTTGGACAGAACTCAAGGAACTCTATCAGGTTCAGAGACTTTGACCGGTTTCCAACTTGTCCGACAGCAGCCGCCTTCCGAAAGGTACGAAATTCTCGTCGAAAGTAACGACGCCGATTTGAGGACGTCCTTGGACATCGCACCGTCAATTTCAACTTGGTCATTTTACGAAGAAGATGACCCTCAGGCCCTCGAGATTAATGTTACGACTAGCGGCTCCAAGGAATCTGCTAGTGTAGCTGTGCCATCTCGGTTCTTTTCGGTTCGAGGTTACTTGTCTGACAACAGGTATCTCGGCACGCCATCAATCAACGAACAGCCTCTTTACATATGGGGCGAAGTTTTCAGGTCCAATAACAACGACATAGACGTAGTTAGTTCAAAGATCCCACCATTGGTCTTCACCGGATCCTTGTCTTTCCGGGGTAAAACTGCGCAGGCATTTGCGCAAGGCGACTCAACCTATCACCCAGAAATGGGCACTGGCAAAGCAAGTTTAAACCTGCAAGCCTCGGAACACGGAAGTATGGAAGGCTCAATAACACTAAGCGCTGAAAACAGTCGCTTTGCAGGTTTCTCCGAAGGTGAGTGGCGCTCTTTGAAATGTCAGCTGGACAACCTCAAGGGTCACATTCTGCGCAATGATGGAAAGTTGGTAAGAGCGATTGCACTGGGCAAATGCGCAGTGAAAGGCGCCGACTGGTCAGCAGGTACAGTATCTATCAGCCTATTTCTCGAATCGTGGCCTGAAAACGAATGATAGTCGATTAGCCTTCGATTTGACACGCATTACCACCCAACTTAGAATAATTCCAAACCTTGAAAGCCGCCCCTCTCTGCCGCATATGCAAAGCAGACAACCGAAAGCGCACCCCATGTTCATCCAGACCGAATCCACGCCCAACCCCGCCACGCTGAAATTCCTGCCGGGTCTTGCTGTCCTCGACGCTGGCACTGCCGATTTCCCTAGCGCAGAGGCGGCGACCAAATCGCCCCTAGCTGAACGCATCTTCAAGGTCGATGGCGTCTCGGGCGTGTTCTTCGGCCATGATTTCATTACCGTCACCAAGGCTGACGCGACCGAATGGGACCACATCAAACCCGCCATCCTCGGCGCGATCATGGAACATTTCCAATCCGGCCAGCCGGTGATGACGGAAGAAGACACCAGCGGCGGCCACGCTGAACATACCGGTGATGACGCGGTCATCGTGGGCCAGATCAAGGAACTGCTCGACACCCGCGTGCGGCCTGCGGTGGCGCAGGATGGCGGCGATATCACCTTCCACGGTTTCGACAGCGGCGTGGTCTATCTGCACATGCAAGGTGCCTGCGCGGGTTGCCCCTCCTCCACCATCACGCTGAAAATGGGCATCGAAAACCTGCTGCGCCACTACATCCCCGAAGTGACAGAGGTGCGCCCGGTTGGTGTCTGATACACTTACTTTGGGCTTTGACACATCGGCCGCGCATTGCGCGGCCGCTTTGCTGTCTGGCGAAGACGTTCTCATCTCACGGTCCGAGGCGATGACCCGCGGCCAAGCCGAACGCCTCATGCCCATGATCGAAGAATTGCTGGCCTCCCAGGCCATGGGCTGGTCCGACCTGACCCGCATTGGCGTCGGCGTGGGCCCCGGCAATTTTTCCGGCATCCGCATTTCCGTCGCCGCCGCCCGTGGGCTTGCTCTGTCGCTGGGCGTGCCCGCAATCGGCGTGACGACGTTTGAGGCCACGGCCCTCACTGCTCCCAAGAACCTCGTACCAGCGGTCCCCGCAACGCAGGATAAGGTCTATATCGCCCCCGTTAACGCCGCGCCCTATCTCACCGGCATAAAAGACGCGGGCCCCATCGCATTGCAGCCAGATGGCGATCACCTCGCTATCAACATCGCCCGCATCGCCGCCCGGGCCACGTCACCCTTCTCTCGACCCGCGCCGCTCTATATTCGCCCGGCCGATGCCGCGCCGCCACGCGATGCTCCGCCCGTCATTCTTGATGACTGATCCGGTTACGCTCGCAGCGCGCCACGCGCGCGCCTTCACGAGCACGATGCGCCCTTGGCGGGCGGAAGAATTCGAGGGCCTCCTCGCCTCACCCCACACCCACCTCATCGATAGCGGTCACGCCTTTGCCCTGACACGCGTCATTGCGGATGAAGCCGAACTTCTGACCCTGGCCACGGACCCCGCCCACCGCCGAAAGGGCCTTGCCCGCGCAGTGCTGCAAGAGCTTGAGACACACGCCAAGGCCAAAGGCACCACGACGCTTTTTCTCGAGGTTTCGGCAGAGAATACCTCCGCCATCGCCCTCTACACATCCGCAGGCTACAAGGAAACCGCCCGCCGCCCGAACTACTACCAAACCCCAGACGGCCACCGCCTCGACGCCCTCATCATGTCCAAAGCCCTCTGATCTGCCTTTCTTCTTGCCAAAAATATCCCGGGGAGTCGGCATAGCCGACGGGGCAGAGCCCCATTGACGCCCCAACACCGCAAGACCAATGTCGCGTCATGACCGAACTCACCCCCTTCCTCCCCGGCATCATTGCGGCCTATTCCATCCTTCTGGTGGGCGCGTCCTCCCCCGGGCCGGCTGTGGCGATGCTGCTGGGCATCTCCACCACGCAAGGCCGCGGCCCGTCTCTGATCGCATCACTGGGTATCGCTTTTGGGTCGATGACCATCAATGTTCTGACACTGCTGGGCGTGGGTCTTTTGCTGTCAGAGGCAGCCTGGGCCATGACAGCGCTGCGCATCATCGGCGCGACCTACCTTCTTTGGCTGGCTTGGGGTGCATTCTCTAAGGCGCTCAACCCGCCCATGGTGACGGCAGCGCGGATGGATCCCAAACCAGCGCTTCGGCTCTTCTGGCAGGGATACCTATTGCAAGTCACCAATCCAAAGGCCATCGCCTTTTGGCTCGCCATTGCCTCTGTTGGCGCAGTGATCGGGGCAGGGCCAGCGGTAACCGGGCTTTACATTCTAGGTGCCTTCACAATCTCTTTTGCCGCCCATGGCGCGTGGTCACTCTTGCTCGC
Organism: Pseudomonadota bacterium; assembly: GCA_039814845.1. GTDB lineage: Bacteria > Pseudomonadota > Alphaproteobacteria > Rhodobacterales > Rhodobacteraceae > Roseovarius. The sequence goes on from JBCCAJ010000226.1 coordinate 3,796, forward strand.
AACAAGGCTTGTCCGAGCGGCCTATGCCGGTGCGCGCCGCTGGATCGAAACAGCGCTCGGCGTTTTCTTCATCTTTGCCGCCTACAAGATCGCAACGAACCGCTGAGGCACGCGGCCAACCCAGCACGTATTCACGCCACTGTAAGACCAGTTCACAACTCGTGATTGGTCCAAAACGTCTTCTTCCCTCCTGTCACCTTGCGCCAACGCCGCACCGCAGCTAAGGAAAAATATGCAAATCTACCTTCCCATCGCCGAGGTGTCTGTGAACGCCTTCCTGCTACTGGGACTGGGCGGGATCGTCGGTGTCCTGTCGGGTATGTTTGGCGTGGGCGGTGGGTTCTTGATGACACCGCTTCTCTTCTTCATCGGCATTCCCCCTGCCGTGGCCGTGGCGACGGAAGCCAACCAGATTGTCGCCTCCTCTTTTTCGGGTGTCTTGGCGCATTTCCGGCGGAAGACGGTGGATCTCCGAATGGGCACGGTGTTGCTGATTGGCGGTCTTATCGGGGCCGCCCTGGGCGTCATCGTGTTCAATTATCTCAAATCGCTGGGGCAGGTCGATCTGCTGGTGCGGCTTTGCTATGTGGTGTTTCTTGGCATCATCGGCGGGCTGATGTTCATCGAAAGCTTGCGCGCCATCCGCAAATCCCGCGCGGGCGCGCCGCCGCCCAAACGCAAGAAACACAACTGGATCCACAAACTGCCCTTCAAGATGCGGTTCCGCACCTCGGGGCTTTATATCTCGGTCATCCCCCCGGTGATTGTGGGGATTTGCGTGGGCATTCTGGCCGCGATCATGGGCGTGGGCGGCGGGTTCATCATGGTGCCCGCGATGATCTATCTGCTGGGCATGCCAACCAAGGTTGTGGTGGGCACATCACTTTTCCAGATCATTTTCGTGACCGCCTTCACCACGCTGCTGCATGCCACCACGAATTTCACCGTCGACGTGGTGCTGGCCGTGCTTTTGCTGATCGGCGGCGTGATCGGCGCGCAGATTGGTACGGCGCTTGGCGTGAAACTCAAAGCCGAACAATTGCGCATTCTGCTCGCCATGATGGTGCTGGCAGTGTGTATCAAATTGGCGCTAGATCTGTTGATCATGCCCTCTGAGCTTTACTCCCTCGGCGCAGCGGGGGGGCACTGATGCTGCGCCTCACCCTACGCCTCACCCTGTGCCTTCTTCTTTTGGCCCTGCCTGCGCGCGCGGAAGAGGTGGTGCTGGGCCTCAGTCAGGATGAGGTGGCCATAACCGCCACCTTTGACGGGTCGCAAATCCTTGTCTTCGGTGCCGTGAAACGCGAAGAGCCAATCCCCGCAGGTCCGCCGTTGCAGGTGGTCGTCGCCGCCTCCGGCCCGTCAGAGCCATTGCTCGTGCG
>JBCCAJ010000304.1:0-4139 GCA_039814845.1 Pseudomonadota bacterium
CTGGTGGCCCAGCTCGAGGCTGATCTCGAAGGGGCAGGCCTCGGCGCGTTTCGCTTCGGCGAAGATCTGGTCGGGGAGCAGGGTGTCATGCTCTTCGAGCAGCTTGGGGACGACCCGGGTGCGCTGGAGCTTGAGGTAATAGTCGCGGGCGTAGGGGCAGTAGTCTTCGTGGCAGAGCACCTGGTCGTTGGCGCACATTTTCGACTTGGCCCGCAGGCGTAGGGAGCGGAAGGTGCCTTCCCGGTTGAGCAGCGCCATTACCGCCGTCGCCATCTCCTGTTGCAGTGTCTTGGCGGTGAGCACGAAGATCTTCAAGTCGTGGCCGAGGGCGTGGCGCATGGCCGGGTGCAGGCTGGCGACGGTCTTGCCGATACCGGTGGGGGCTTCAAGGTTTTGACTGGGCAGGTCGGTGCGTTTCAGACGCACGTCGATGATTTCAATGCCCAACTCATTGGCTTGCTCCACGGCACCGTTTCGAATGCGCAGCATGAGCGCTGCCCGGTCAGAACTCAGGATGTCGTTGGAGGCCACCGAACCCAGGATTTCCCGTGTTTGTGAACGCAGGATGGAATCCAGTCGATCTTCGGCAGAGGCGATACCACCCACACCAACGGCCTGACGGAAGCGTTCCACATCCGTAATCCGGTAGCGCGCGAAAGCATCGACCACGAGACGGCGATCGTCCAGCGGCGTGACTTCGAGCGGGTCGATGTCACGGCTCAGAATCCGATCATCGTAGCGCACGACCTCTTGGATCAAGGGCAGTTTGAATGCCAAGCCAGGCTCTTCTTTCACGCTCTTGATCTGACCAAACTGCAGCACAAGTGCCTTTTCCCGTTCGTCCACGATGAACATCGAAGACAGCGCAGCGGCGATAATGACGGCCACAATGGGAAGCAAAAAGGTTGTCTTTTTCATCTTACTGACCTCCAGCCGGACGGCGCAATTCATTGAGCGGCAGATAAGGCACAATACCCTGTGCCCCACCGGCTGCATCATCAAGGATGATCTTGTCCATATCGCCAAGCACCTCTTCCATCGCCTCCAGATAGAGACGCTTGCGCGTCACTTCGGGGGCTTTCAGATATTCGCCAAGAACGGCCGTGAAGCGACTTGCTTCACCTTCAGCCTCGTTCACGACCAGAGCGCGATACCCTTCGGCTTCTTCGAGCGATTGCGCAGCCTGACCACGGGCTTCCGCAAGAACGCGCGCGGCGTAGGCATCGGCCTCTTTCTCAAGGCGGTCGCGGGCCTGTTCAGCGGCCTGCACTTCGCGGAAGGAATCAATCACCTGTTGAGGCGGATCCGCCTTGTCAAAGTTCACACGGATGATGTTCACGCCGCTGTCGTAGCTATCAAGCGTCAGTTGGATCAAATCCTCAAGACGCGACGCAATCACGCCACGATCCCTGTTCAGAATTGGGGCGAGGTTGGATTGAGCGATAATTTCTCGCATGGCCGACTCAGACACCGCGCGGATCGATTGGCGCGGATCACGCAGATTGAAAAGGAATTTCGCCGGGTCGTTGATGTTCCAGACCACCTGGAAATCAATGTCGACAATGTTTTCATCACCCGTCAGCATCAGCCCCGCTTCAGACCCGCGACCACCGACACCGATGTCTTCGTTCTGTTCCCGCGTTACGGGCAGTTTTTCGTGGGTCATCACCGGCCACGGCGCGAAATTCAGGCCCGGGTTTTTGGTGGAGTGATATTCCCCCAAAAACAATTGCACCGCCTGTTCTTCCGGCTTCACGGTATAAAAACTGGCCGCAGCCCAAAGCACCACGGCAATAAGACCGCCGATTATAAACGTGCCACGCCCAAAGGCCGGGCCGCCATCGCCACCCGAGCCGCCATTGCGGCCCGAACCGCCACGGCCGCCCATCAGGACGCGCAGCTGATCTTGGCCTTTGCGAACCAGTTCATCAATTTCAGGCATTTGTTGCGGGCGCTCTGGCGGGCGCCGCCCACCATTATTGCCGCGGCGATCATCATCGTCACCGCCGCCCGAATTTCCGCCGCCCGTTCCGCCACCCCAAGGGCCGCCAGAATTTCCAGCCATATGTGTCTATCCTTTGTTAACCTGCCGTGATCGGCTTTGTGCTCTAAACTGTGTAGTTTTCTGCGATTTTCAAGCGCTTCTGACCGGCTCTTTCAGAGTTACGATCTCTTCGGACATCGTGGGGTGTACCGCGACCGTCCGGTCAAAATCTTCTTTGGTTGCACCCATTTTCACCGCGATCCCCGCCAGTTGGATCATTTCACCCGCAGCAGGCGCGACGATATGACAGCCCAGAACCTTGCCGGTTTCCTGACTGACAATGAGTTTCATCAAAACTCTGTCAGGGCGGCCGGCAAAGCTTTGTTGCATCGGTTTGAACGAGGTGGCGTAAACGTGGATGGGTTCGATGTCTCGCGCCTCTTCCTCCGACAAGCCTACCGTGCCCATTTCAGGCTGGGTGAATATCGCCGTCGGTATCAGGTCGTGATCCACGGGCGTGGGGTTGCCTTTGAAAACGGTTTCCACAAACGCCATCCCTTCACGGATCGCGACCGGCGTCAGGTTCACCCGGTCTGTCACATCGCCAATGGCATAGATCGACGGCACTTTGGTCTGGCTGTATTCATCGACGATGATCTGCCCGCGACGGCCCAGTTCAACACCCGCTTCTTCAAGCCCCATATCGGCCGTGTTTGGATCGCGGCCAGTGGCAAACATGACCTGATCGAACACCATCTCAGATCCATTGGTGGCCTTCACCCTGATGCCGCTGTCGATCTTTTCCATTTCGATAATGTTGGTGCCCAGACGCAGATCGACTCCGTTCTGGATCATCTCTTCAGCGATCAGTCCGCGCGCCTCTTCGTCAAATCCGCGCAAGATTTGAGCGCCGCGATAATACTGGCATACTTTTACGCCCAGCCCGTTCATGATGCAGGCGAATTCACAAGCAATATAGCCGCCGCCAATGATCAGAAGGTGATCGGGCAGTTTGTCCAGATGGAACATGTCGTCGCTGACCAGACCGTGTTCGGCGCCAGGCATATCAGGCCGCACCGGATGCCCGCCCGTGGCCACGAGGATATGCTTGGCTGTCACCGTCTCACCAGTCGATAACGTCACACTGTGGGGATCGGCAATCTTGCCACGTGCGTCATAGACAGTCACGCCGCTGCCTTTGAGCATATTGCGATACACCTCTTCCAGCCGATCCAGTTCGCTTTCCAGCTTGGTTTTGAAGTGATCCCAGCTGAACCCGCCGTTTTCCACATTCCATCCATAGGCGCGCGCATCTTCCATGGCACTGGGGTATTCACTGGCAAACACCATCAGCTTTTTGGGCACGCAGCCTCGGATCACGCAGGTCCCGCCATAGCGGTCATCCTCGGCAATCCCCACCTTGGCCCCGGTCGCCGACGCCACACGGGCCGCTCGCACGCCGCCTGATCCGCCGCCGATCACGAAAAGATCGTAGTCAAATGCCATCCTGTATTCGCCTTAGTCTTGCATATCGGAAAACAGATTGTCAGATTCCACGAAATCCAGACGATCCTCTTCCACCGTGCCTTCGTTGATGTCGCGCGTTTCTACCCTGCCATCGCCATGGCCCAGAACGACAATGTCGCAGATATCCATGAAGAGCCCGTTTTCAACCACGCCCGGGATCTGGTTCAACACGCTCGCCAATTGCCGCGCGTTACCGATCCGGCCCAGGTGCAGATCAAGGATATAGTTGCCCTCATCCGTGACGTAAGGCTGCGATCCGTTCATGCGCAACGTGGTATCGCGGCGCAGCACATCCATCGAAATCAGGAATTCCTCAATCAGGCTTTTGGTGGTCTGCCAGCCGAAGGGGATCAGTTCAACAGGCAGTGGGAATGCGCCCAACGTAACAACCTCTTTGCCCACGTCGGCAATCACGATCATCTGGTCAGACGCCGTCGCCACGATCTTTTCCTGCAAAAGCGCCCCGCCCCCGCCTTTGATCAGGTTCAAATCAGGGTCAAATTCATCCGCACCGTCGATGGTGACATCGAGCCATTTGGCCTCATCGAGGCTGATCACCTCAATCCCCACATCCCGCGCCAGTTCGGCGGTGCGGGTTGAGGTCGGCACCCCACGAATGTTCAACCCC
>JBCCAJ010000078.1:0-9191 GCA_039814845.1 Pseudomonadota bacterium
CCACCCGCAAACTCATCCGCGTGACCATCGACGAGGACGAACCCGGCGAGACGGGTGATCTGGTGGAGCGTCTGATGGGCAAGAAACCCGAACTGCGGTTCCAGTATATTCAGGAAAACGCGCGGTTCGTGGAGGAGTTGGATGTCTAGACTTCAGAAATGACGGTACGGCATGACATCTGAATGTCACCTTTGCGCAAAAAGTCTTTTTCCAAGATCGGTGAGATTTGACGACAAAAACACGTCACTACCGAAGGGAACTTCAATTTCAAACGGACCATACGCGTAAGAAAATACTTCGTATGGGTCAAACATTACAGTCAATCCAGCCGGAGTAAAATGAGCCTTGCTAGACAGTGAATCCTCCAAGACTTTAGGCAATTCACTTGGATCAATCAGGGGGGCTTCTTGATCTCGCTGAATATGTTGCGCCAGCAGGTTCAGAATCTCATTGGTCTGAACAAATACTTTTGAGACTTCGAACACAGTGCCTTCGTGCACATCAACGTTGATCGCCTCTCTAAAAGAGTTCGGATGAGCGCCGCCACTATACCACCATGTGCCGCTCACAACGCTGACTAAAGCCTCGTCCACAAAACTTGCATCGGCGGCTGAGTGGTACTCGTTCGGAATGTTTCGTTCTATCGCGAACGGGTCGTCTATCACTTCGCTCCTGAAACGGGAGATCGCCCCAAAAACGCCTCCTAAAATAACTGAATTAACGACCTTTGAAAGGCTTGGATTATTAGGGAAACTAATTACTGGAACCGAGTATGACGAGATCGAACCTCGGTCACTTTCGTCCCTTTCCACTTCATCATATTCGATTACAATCGGACTCTTTTCAATTTTGTCAGTCAACAACCCGCGTTGCTCAGCAACTTTGCCCAAACCACGTACAAGCTGCTTCTTTGCATCATTTTTGCGGGCGTCTACCCATTGGAAGGCGGCAAGAGCCTTGGGAACGTTGCAAGAGTCCAACAAGTACGGAATTATAGAAATATCACTGTCTAAAAGGTCTAGAGCGCAGTCTAGAGCAATTCGAATTTCCCGTTGAAAGAAGCCACGTTTTCCTACCGATCGCGTAGAACAAATGAAAATTTGAGCGTGTGAACTTCTTACTGCGACTTCCAACTCGTCGCGCCAGTTTTGACCAGGGATTAGACTATGTTTGTCCATCCAAGGTTGGAAGCCACTTTGAAGAAGAAAATTGTATAGATCGTTCGCAATGGTTTCATCCTCGCGAGCATAGCTGATGAAAACACTAATCATTTTTGCGTTTTTGGCCCCTCGGTTGTAAGGTGAACTCTCTCTCAAGGCTAGATTGAATGCAAGCTACCTAGGTTCTGGCAACAGGCTTACAAATAGACAACTAATGTAGTCCCCGTTGGAAAGCGCCATCGACAGGCCGCGGAGTGGCGATCCAACCTCCGAGCAACGCGCTTTATGCCAGCCACATACATGGGATCTCAACAATAGGCGTGGGCGTCAACAAATCGCCAGTCTGGGGGGCGGCCTGTCGATGGCGCGGCGGGCCGTTGGCCCTTGATTCCGCGCCCGCGCTCTAACCCGTAGGCCGGGGTTCACCCCGGCACTCGTATCATGACACACACGTCCCGGGCTTGACCCGGGACCTCATCCAACCGTCCCAAGTGGCCCCGGATCAGGTCTGGGGCGTGTGTCGCAAAAACAAAAGGCAGGCATCTGGCCGCAGGCCGAGGTTCACCCCGGCCCACCCAATCTCACAAATCCAAACCCCTCACTGAGGGATGCGCAACCGCTGCCCCGGGTAGATCTTGTCGGGGTCGCTCAGCATCGGCTTGTTGGCCTCAAAGATCTCCGGGTACCGAGACCCATCGCCCAGCGCCTTTTGTGCAATCGCCCAAAGCGTATCGCCGCTGACCACCTCGTGAAACACCGGATCGGACCCTTCGGCATTGTCCTCAACCCCCGCGACGCCCGCAGCATTGCCCACGGCCATCAGGATCTTCTCTTTGGTTTCCTGATCCGCAGCCGTGCCAGAGACCTTCACCACGTCCCCCTCAACCTCCAGGTCGAGCCCGGCCATGTTCAGCCCCAACTCTTCGACCTCCTTCTTCAAGGCCTCCGCTTCCGGCGCCTCATCCTCATCTTTTTTCCAAAATGTCCAAAATCCCATTTGTCCCTCCAATATTTGGTGTTTGTGACCTCACCCTGCCCCATCCCCGGGCCAAGGAAAACCCCGAGCGGTCGCACCGACGTAATACCGACGCAATACCGACGTGATACCGACGCGCCTTTTCGCCCCTCACTGATGCGTCGGCGACCACTTGTCGAGCGCTTCTAAAAATTTCTCCTTCTCCCCCGCATGCATCCCGATATTCGTCGATGCATAGGGAAACGCCCCCTTCCGCACCTCGGTATGAAACGTGCCCAAAGAGGCCACGCGTTCGTCATGGATTTGCCGGTGGAGCCGCCCCACATCCCCAAAGGCATAGGCATGTTTCGGCGGCGTCTCCTCCTCACTCGCTTCCCCGCAAATATCTGCAACAAAAGAGAAAACCGCGTCGCCCGCATTGCCAGAGCCCAGCGAAAACGTCACCACGGATGTCTTCTCATTCACAGCCTCCAACACCTCCTCAGCGATGCATTCGGCCTCCACCGCAAAGACCCCCACATCCTCCATGCGTTTGAGCGTCTCCCAAATCTGCATCGCCTCCTCGGCTTTACGTCCAAACGCCCGTAAACCCCCGCAATAATGGGAAAAAGTGGGGATGAGGCCAATATGCGACTGCACCGGAATTCCATCCCGCGCCATCCGCTCCATCACGTCATAGGACCGCAGCGTATAGTACATATCCGCCCCCCGCCGCATCGCGTCATAGGCATGGGCCACAATCTCATCATCTGACCCAAACTGAGACCAACTGGACCCCGCCCCGGTGAAGATCGTCGGCGCCAGTTCCCGCACCTCCTCCATCTGCTCCGAGCCCACGACAAACAGATCAATCCCCGCCTCCACGCATGCCAGAATTTCCTTTGTGTTCGAGGGGTTAGCCATCGACAGTTTGGTCCCCGACCCCTTCAGGTTCTGCAAATCCTTCACGGTAAAATTCCGCTCCGCCGGTTTGCGGCTGAAGTCATAAATGCGCGGCATAACGGCCCTCCCTCTTGGCTTGAACCGAGAGGACACCGCCGGGACATACCAGTCAATCGCGATGTGTCAAAATCGCTCTACCGCGCCGCCCAATGGCTTGCTAACGTGTCCCCATGCGGCCCTTGCTTTTCATCTTTCTCATCGCTCTCACCGCCTGCGCACGGCCCTTGACGCCTGAGGAAAAAAGCTTTGCCAAACAGATACATGGGCCGACCATAGACGTCACCCGCATCCGCGTCCGCAACGGCGCTTTGGTGGGCGAGACCACGTTCAAACGCCAAAAACGCCCGCGCCTTGCCTGTCGCGAACGCATCCTGCCGGAACGCGAGGAGGAGGTCGTCACCGTCTCCCCTGCGGCGCTCGTGCTTTACAACGAAGTGTTTTACGCCCGCGACTGGTATGAACCCAATTTCCTGCCGGAGTATCCGCAAGCGATGAGCCTGTTTCACGTGATGCTTTTCGCCCACGAAATCACCCATGTCTGGCAATGGCAAAACCGCGCGGTCACCAACTACACGCCGATCAAATCCGCGTCCGAGCACACGCGTTCGGATGACCCCTATCTCTTCGATCTAAACACCAGCGCGCGGTTCCTGGATTATGGATACGAACAGCAAGCCTCCATCGTCGAAGAATATGTGTGCTGCAAAGCGCTTGACCCCGCAGCCCCGCGTACAGAACGCCTTGCCAAGCTGCTGCGCGGCGCGTTCCCTTTGGGTGATCTGAAGATCCCGGAGACAGTGATCCTGCCGTGGGATGAGGCCGAAACCAAAGGCATTTGCCGGATCTGAGAGGCGCAACCCCATGCGGCACTTTGAAGAGATCTTTGCAATAGCGGCAGACCGCAAAGGCGGAGCGGACGCCTTGAATGCAATGCTGGAGCCCCCCCTTTGCCATGCGGAGCTTGCCGCCATTCCAGAGGATCGGTGGCTGTCCATGCTCACAAAATGCATCTTTCAGGCTGGGTTTAACTGGAAGGTGATTGACACCAAATGGGACGGGTTTGAGGCTGCTTTTGACGGCTTTGACGTAGGGCACTGCGCGTTTATGGACGACGATAAGTTTGACGCGCTGATCACGGACACCCGGATCGTCCGCAACCCCCGCAAGATCGTAACTGTTCGCGAAAACGCTGCTCTTTTGTTGGAATTGCGCGACGAAGGCGGCGCGGGTCAGGTCTTGGGCGGGTGGCCGTCAGAGGACTACGTTGGGTTAATGGAGCTATTGAAGAGACGCGGCGCGCATCTGGGGGGCAACGCGGCGCAATATGCCATGCGCTTCATGCGTCGCGACAGCTTTATTCTGTCACAGGACGTCACGGCGCGATTGATTGCAGAGGGCGTGATCGACAAACCCGCCGGGTCAAAATCATCGATGAAAGCCGTCCAAATCGCGTTCAACACATGGATGGAACAATCAGGCCGGTCTTTGACGGAGATCAGTCGCGTGCTGGCCATGTCTGTTTGACAGCTGGGCGCCAGCTCCCCACTTCGAAACCCGAGGGTTTCGACGCTCCGTCAGGGACATTTCTAGCCAAAAGAAACAACGTGGTCTGTTCGGCGCTTCTTTTGGCCGAAAAATATCCCCGCCGGAGGCATTAGTCTTTTGCCAGAAGGTCCCCGGCGAGTGCCTTGTCGATCAAGGCAATGGTTTCTTCCACCCCGTAGAGCGCGATGAAACCGCCGAAGCGGGGGCCTTGGGACGCGCCCAGAAGGACTTCGTAGATGGCTTTGAACCAGTCGCGCAGCGGGTCGAAGCGGTCGCGCCCAACGGAGTAGACCACTGATTGCAATGCTTCATCATCGTGCGGTCCGTCATAGACCGCAAGTTGGTTACGCAGTTCCGTCAGGGCTTCCCGTTCGAGATCCGTCGGCGCGCGGCAGACACGGGTGGGCGCCACGAAATCCTTGTAGTAGCGCACGGCGAACCCGGCGGCGGCGTCCAGATCGGGATGCGTCTCGGGGCTGGCATCGGGGGCATAGCGTCGGATGAAGCCCCAGAGCTTATCTTTGTCCTCAGCCGACGCCACCGACGCCAGATTCAGCAGCATCGCAAAGGGCACCACCATTTTGCTTGTCGGCACATCGCCCGCGTGGATGTGAAACACCGGGTTGTTCGCTTTTGCCGCCGCATCCTGGCCCGGATAGGCACGCAGTTGTTGGTGATATTCATCCACCGCGCGCGGGATCACATCGAAGTAAAGCCGCTTGGCCGTCTTCGGCTTTTGGTACATGAAATACGACAGGCTTTCCGTCGAGGCATAGCTCAGCCACTCATCCATCGAGATGCCGTTGCCGGAGGATTTGGAAATCTTCTGCCCCTGATCATCAAGGAACAGCTCATAGGAGAAATGCTCCGGCGGGCGCATGCCCAAAGTCCGGCAGATCGCATCGTAGATTTTCTCATTGGTGGCATGTTCCTTGCCATACATCTCAAAATCCACACCCAGCGCGGCCCAACGGGCACCGAAATCAGGCTTCCATTGCAGCTTCACATTGCCGCCCGTCACCGGTACGGTCCATTCGCGGCCCGTCTCGTCATCGAAGGTCACGGTGCCCTCAGCCGCATCCACATGCTTCATCGGCACATACATCACGCGGCGGCTTTCGGGGTGCAGCGGCAGGAAGATGGAATAGCTCTGCTGGCGCTCTTCGCGGAGCGACTTCAGCATGATCTTCATCAGATCATCGTATTTTTCAGCGCAGCGCAGCAGGATGTCATCAAACCTGCCAGATTGGTAAAACTCACGCGCCGAGATGAATTCATAGTCAAAACCGAACGTGTCCAAGAACCGCCGCAACATGGCGTTGTTGTAATGGCCAAAGCTTTCATATTCGTCGAACGGGTCAGGCACATCCGTCAGAGGACGTTGTAGGTGCTGCTCCAACACCTCCGGGTTCGGCACATTCGACGGCACTTTGCGCAAGCCATCCAGATCATCGGAAAAACAGATCAGCTTCGTGGGGATGTCGCTGATCACCTCAAAGGCACGCCGCACCATGGTCGTGCGCAACACTTCCCCAAACGTCCCGATATGAGGCAGGCCCGATGGGCCATATCCCGTTTCAAACAGCACATAGCCCTTTTCCGGCGCGCCCTTCTCATAGCGTTTGACCAACCGGCGCGCCTCTTCAAACGGCCAAGCCTTGGAAGAAAGGGCGGCATCGCGCAGCTCAGACATGAGGGAACACTCCGGGTGGAAAAGACACGTGAAGTGGACACCTATTGCCGAGGGCGCGGACAGTCAATATTCTGCACTGCAACAAGCCGTAAAGGAATGCCAACATGGCGGACACAGAATCCCACCCTCTCAGCCCGGAAGACTGCCTTGTGGCAGTGATGATCGCCGTGTCGGCCTCTGACGAGGATATCGGCACCGCGGAACTGGTGAAAATCCAGAGCTTGGTGAACAACCTTCCTGTTTTTGCAGCCTATGACGCGGATCGTCTGGGCGTTGTCTCTCGTATTGTGTTCGATCTCTTCGGGGAAGAGGATGGGCTTGACGCGCTCTTTGGCCTGGTGCGGGACAATCTGCCTGAACAGCTGTTTGAAACGGCCTATGCGCTGGCCTGTGATGTAGCCGCTGCCGATGGGTCGCTTGCCGAGACGGAATTGCGCATGCTGGGGGAAATCCGGTTTGAGCTTAATATCGACCGGCTGCATGCCGCGGCCATCGAACGGGGCGCGCGGGCGCGCTACATGACACTTTAGGGGGCCATCCATGCGCTGCGTTTTCGTCAATATCCGCTGCAAGCCGGGCACGTCCTATCGTGTTGCCGAGGAAATCGCGCTGCGGGAAATCCATTCGGAGCTTTACTCCACCTCCGGGCCCTTTGACCTGCTGCTGAAACTTTACATTCCCGATGGGGAGGATGTTGGTCATTTCATCAATGAACGTCTGTTGGACATCGACGGCATTGAGCGCACGGAAACCACACTCACTTTCAAGGCATTCTGACGCGTGCAACGCGGCTTTTTCGGGCGTTTGGCCCGTGCTAGGGTAGCGCCGAACAGGGCACAAGAGCGCGACAGGAATCATGACAGCCAAAGACAGGCGCGACGACAACGAGGTCCTCGTGGTGGATCTGGACGGGACATTGATCCGCTCAGATACGCTGTTTGAGTGCTTCTGGCAGTCGCTGTCGCGGAACTGGCAGGCGATCCCTGTGGCTGTAAATGGCCTTATGGGCGGTCGCGCGGTGCTCAAGACTAAGCTGGCAGCACTTGCCGATCTGGACGCGGCCACCCTGCCCTATAACGAAGAGGTCATGGCCTATATCCGCACATGGCGCGATACGGGTGGCAAGGTGATCCTGGTGACCGCCGCAGATCAGACCATCGCCGATAAGGTTGCCGCCCACACAGGGCTTTTCGACGAGGCCATAGGCTCGGACGGTGCGACCAACCTCAAAGGTGAACAGAAAGCGCGCCTGCTCCAAGATCGTTTTGCGGATGAGGGCTATGCCTATATGGGCGACAGCCGTGCCGATATCCCGGTCTGGCGGGGTGCCAAGAAGGCCATCGCGGTCAACCCCGCACCGTCGGTGGCCAACGAGGTACGCGCAATGAAAGGCAGTGAGGTGCTCGGCCGCGCGCCCACGCGGGGGGGATACCTCAAGGCGCTGCGTCCTCATCAGTGGCTGAAAAACATCCTCGTCTTCCTGCCGATGATGGCGGCACAGCAGTACGGCGCGATAACCCTGATGCACGCCCTGTTGGCCTTTGCGGCCTTCAGCATGGTCAGTTCCTCGGGCTATGTGTTCAACGATCTGATGGATCTGCGGTCGGATCGCAGTCACCCGCGCAAATCGGCACGGCCCTTTGCATCCGGGCGTGTGCCCATTGCTCATGGGACGGCGATGGTGCCTCTGTTGCTTCTGACCGGGCTGTTCTTTGCCGCGCTCGCCAATTGGCAGACCTTTTGGATGATCGCGCTCTATTTCGTGCTGACGACGGTTTATTCGCTGTTCATCAAACGCCGCGCCATTGCGGATATCTGTACGCTGGCGGGGCTTTACACATTGCGGATCATCACCGGCGGGCTCGCCACGAGCGTGGAGCTGTCGGTCTGGCTTTTGGCGTTTTCGATGTTCTTCTTCTTCGCACTGGCCGCGGTGAAGCGGCAGGCGGAACTTGTGGATCTGGTCAAACGTGGCGACCAGACAGCGGCAGGGCGCGGGTATCGCGTCGAAGACCTGCCGATGGTATCGCAGTTGACACTCGCCTCGGGATTTACATCCGTGCTGGTGTTGGCGCTCTATCTCAACGCGCCGGGGGTGCAGGATCTTTATTCCGCGCCCTGGCTCTTGTGGGGCATCTGCCTGATGCTGCTTTACTGGATCAGCCGGATCGCGCTCAAGGCCCATCGCGGGCAGATGGATGACGACCCGATCATCTATGCCCTGCGCGACAAGACGAGCCTAGTTTGCATCGCGATCATGATGCTCTGCGCCATTGGGGCGACCGTGCTGTGAGCGGGTGGAGCCTGGCCTTTCGCTACACCGCCTTCGCCGTGGTGGCCGTGCTGGTCAATCTGGCCACACAGCGGGTCGTGTTGGCGATGGGCTGGCAGAGTGAGGGGATCGCTCTTGCGCTCGCCATTGCGGCAGGCACGATCACCGGGTTGCTGGTGAAATACGTGCTGGATAAGCGGTGGATTTTCTATGACGACACGGCAGGCGCGCAGGCGCAATCCAAGCAATTCGCGCTTTATTCCGCGATGGGGCTGGTGACCACGGCGATCTTCTGGGGGACTGAGACGCTTTTCTGGGCGATCTGGCGGACGGATGTCATGAGAGAGCTGGGCGCCGTGATCGGGCTGACCATTGGATACGTCACCAAATACCAATTAGACAAACGGTTTGTCTTTGCGCCAAGGGCCGTATCATGAAGTTGAGCGGTTGGGGACGATATCCATCCGCTGAGTGCAGCGTGACCGCCCCCCGGACGGAAGAGGCATTCGCCCGTGCCATCGCTCGTTGCCCCGCCATCGCGCGGGGCAATGGACGGGCCTACGGCGACAGTGCTTTGAACGAAGACAACACAATCTCGACCCG
>JBCCAJ010000135.1:0-6947 GCA_039814845.1 Pseudomonadota bacterium
AGGAGAGACTCGAACTCTCACGCCCGTGAAGGCGGGGGATTTTGAATCCCCTGCGTCTACCATTCCGCCACTTGGGCACACGCGCTTCTCTACACGCCGCTTGGGCGCGGGGCAAGCCGTGCCAGGCAGGTTTTACCAAGCGCATTGTCAGATGCGCTGGCCCTGCCGAAATCCTTTTGTTAACCAAGGGCCAAGGCAAGGAGACGACGCGCATGCAGGCCCATTCCACGCAGGATATCGCCATTTCTGACAGGCTGGATCTGTTGACCCAGGACGCGGGCGGGGAAGACGTAACGCTGGCCTGGGTACTCGATACGTTGGGGGAGCGCGCCTTTGGGCTTTTCCTGCTCTTTCTCGCCCTGCCTTGCTGCATTCCATTTCTGTACGGCATCCCGCAAATCGTGGCCCTGCCGATGATGTTCGTCTCCATTCAGATCCTGATGGGCCGTCGTGCGCCGTGGCTGCCGGAAAAGCTTGGCGCTCGGGTTGTCACCTCTGACAGCCTGAGCGGGCTTGCGGGCCGCACCGGACCGTGGTTGCGCCGGATCGAGGCGCTGAGCAAACCGCGCCTGACCGCGCTGACCCGGGCACCAGCGGATCGACTGGTGGGTATGGCGTTGGTGCTGTTCAGCGCGTCGATCCTTGTGCCCCTGCCCGGCACGAACACCGTGCCCGGCTTTGCGGTCGTGCTGGTCGCCATGGGGCTTTTGCAGCGCGATGGCATCCTTGTCATTCTGGGCGGCATCATTGGCACGGCATGGATCGGGACGCTGGTGTTTGCCGGGGCGAGCCTTGCCAGCCTGATCAAAGCGTCGCTTGGGCTGTGACGCGGCAGGCGCTCACATCGCTGGCGGCTTTCGGATCCGCCGCCTTGCTCGGGGGCGCGTTTTTGTTCCAGGCCTTGGGCTATGCGCCCTGCCCCATGTGTTTGTGGCAACGTTACCCCCACGCGATTGCCATAGGGATTGGGGCGCTGGCCTTTTTCCTGCCCGGTCGCATGCTGCCTCTGCTGGGCGCTGCAGCGGCGCTTGTGACAAGCGGGATCGGCGTATTCCACACGGGCGTGGAACGCGGATGGTGGGAGGGGCCCAGCACCTGTTCATCGCAACCCATAGGCGGTCTGTCGTCCGAGGACCTGCTGGATCAGATCATGAACGCACCGCTGGTGCGCTGTGATGAAGTGGCATGGGCGCTCGGTGGGCTATCCATGGCCAGTTGGAATGCGATTTTGTCCTTTGGGCTGGCCATGATTTGGATCTTGGCCGCCACGCGGGGCGCGAATTCTTGAAAAGAATTCGGTCGAAGTCTTTCAAAGACTTCGTGGCGCAGAGGCGCGTTTGGTGCTCAGAAGCAAATTGGTTTCCGATTGCGACACACCGTCAAAGCGCCTGATCTGCGACAGGACATCATCCAGTTCCTCTAGGCTATCGGCGCCAATTTCAACAATCAGGTCCCAACGCCCGTTGGTGGAATGCACAGATCGCACCTGCCGCAGCCCTTCCATCAGCCGCACGATGCGTTCCTTGCCGCGCCCCTCAATGGCGATCATCGTCAGCGCGCGCACCGGATCGACGGCCCCGTCGCCCTTGAGTACAACCGTATAGCCCACAACCTGCCCGCTGCTGCGCAGCCGGTCCATCCGGGCCCGCACCGTGCTGCGCGTTACCCCAAGGCTGACCGACAGATCAGACAGGGAGGCCCGGCCATCGTGGCGCAAGGCAGAAATCAGTTTTCGATCCAGATCATCCATTTCGGCGATTTGTTTGTGCATTTCGTATGATTTGGCACCGATATAACCAATTTACATACTTCATTTCAACGCGTTTCGGCGAGATATCCGGCAAAACACCTGATGAAGGACACAAGCATGACCTCTGAGACCTGCATTCTCATCGGCGCTCCGATCGACAGCGGAAAACCACGGCGCGGTTGCGTGATGGGGCCTGAAGCCTACCGCGTGGCCGGTCTGCGAGAAGCTATCGAAGGCTTGGGTCATCGTGTTGAGGACATCGGGGATCTGCGCCCCTTCGACGTCACAGCGCCTGACAATCTTCCGCCTCACCTCTACGCACCCGCTGAAACCATCGGCTGGACCAAGGCGCTGATGGAGGCCGGCGAGGTCGCAATGGCCAAAGGCCTGCCCATCTTCATGGGTGGTGATCATGCCATGTCGCTGGGCACGGTCGCCGGTGTGGCCCGTTACGCCGCCAGAGTGGACCGCCCGCAATTTGTGCTCTGGCTTGATGCCCATTCGGATTTTCACACGCCGCAAAGCACCGCGTCGGGCAACCTGCATGGCACGCCTTTGGGCTATGTCACGGGGCGCGCTGGCTTTCACGGCTTCCCGGAGATCACCGATCCGATCCCTCATGAAAACATCTGCATCCTTGGGCTACGATCCGTCGATGCGCCGGAGCGAGAGGTCATGCAGGACACCGCGATCCGTTTTGCCGATATGCGCGCCATTGATGAAGGCGGTATCGCACGGCCTCTGGCGGAGTTTCTGTCGGCCGTAGAAGATGCGGGCGGGGCCCTGCACGTCTCGCTTGACGTGGATTTCCTGGATCCAGGCTTTGCCCCCGCCGTCGGCACCACGGTGCCCGGCGGGGCCACAATGCGCGAGGCGCATCTGGTGATGGAGATGATCTCTGACAGCGGGCTGATGACCTCGATGGATCTGGCTGAACTCAACCCCTTACTCGATGATCGCGGCCGCACGGCGCAAACCATGGTGGATCTCACCGCCTCTGCCCTCGGACGCCGCGTGTTTGATCGCCCCACCCAAGCTTATGGATCTCTCGATGCCGAAACTGCCCCCCTCTGACAAAGCACTTGTTCCGTTTGTATCCGTCGAAAACATGATGCGGCTGGTGCATCACATCGGGATCGAAAAAATGTTGGTTGGTCTGGCCCAGTATATCGAGGCCGATTTCAAGCGGTGGGAGCTTTTCGACAAAACCCCACGCGTGGCCTCCCACTCCGCCGAGGGCGTGATTGAGCTGATGCCCACCTCGGACGGCGAGGTGTACGGCTTCAAATATGTCAACGGCCATCCCAAGAATACGAAAGACGGGCTACAGACAGTGACAGCCTTTGGGCTGCTGGCCGATGTGGATACCGGCTACCCTGTTTTGCTAAGCGAGATGACGGTGCTGACGGCGCTGCGCACGGCGGCGACCTCTGCACTGGTCGCACGCTACCTGGCACCAAAGGGGGCGACGACCATGGCCATGATCGGCAATGGCGCGCAGTTGGAATTTCAAAGCCTGGCCATGAAAGCCGTGTGCGGGCTGCGGTCTGTCCGGCTTTACGATATCGACCCGGCCGCCACGAAAAAGGCCGCGCGCAACCTCGCAGGTATGGGGCTCGACGTGGTCTCATGCCGGTCAGCCGAAGAGGCGATGGAGGGTGCTGGCATCATCACCACCTGCACGGCCGACAAACAATACGCCACGATCCTGACCGACAACATGGTGGGCGAAGGGGTGCACATCAACGCCATCGGCGGGGATTGCCCAGGCAAGACGGAACTGGCCGCGGGCGTGCTGCGCCGGTCTGATATTTTCGTGGAATACCCGCCCCAGACGCGCGTTGAAGGCGAAATTCAGCAACTGGCCGACGATCATCCGGTGACCGAACTTTGGCAGGTAATGACGGGTCAGGCCCAGGGCCGCACCTCACCCGAACAAATCACGCTTTTTGACAGCGTGGGTTTTGCGATTGAAGATTTCAGTGCGCTGCGCTTCGTGAGGGACCAGATTTCTGGCACGGACCTGTTCTTTGATCTCGATCTGCTGGCCGACCCGGACGACCCTCGCGATCTGTTTGGTATGGTTCAACGGGCAGGGTAGCGCGACAGCCTGTCAGCGCTCATGGTCGGTTCCCTGTGTACCCCAGAACCGCCCCGGCCGGTAAGGCGCCAACCACGCAGCACTGTGGTTCGTCTCCCCCTGCAATAGCTCATCGCACACGAGTTCGCCCATAACGGCCGCCAGCGTGATCCCGGAATGCATGACCGTCAGATAGGCCCCCTCCGCCACCGGCCCCACAGCGGGAAGCCCATCGCCGGGCATAGGACGCTCTGCCAACATGGTCTCGGCCAATCGCAGTTCCACCTGAGGCACCAGCGCCTGCAACCGCGTCAGTGCGGACTGCGCCTCAGCTTCCATATTGCCCACGCTGTCACTGTCATCGCCTTGGTGGCCCGGTGCAACCGGCATCACCAAGGCCCCGCAAGGAAGCTGCCGCACCTCCCCGATGTCGCTCACCAGAATATGGTTGAGGACCCGCGCCACGGGTGCCGTTTTGATCACCAAAGCCGGGCGGTGCAGCATCGGCAGGTCGTGGTCCAGCATGGCCATCAACCGTTTGCACCCAACCCCGGCGGCCAAAAGCACTTGATCGCTGCGCAACACGCCCGCGCCCGTCTGCACACCGACGACGCGAAGGCCTTGCCTCTCGAACCCCGTCACTTCAACCCCGCGCACCACCTGCGCGCCGGCCTCTTGCGCCGCTGTCAGAACGGCCGCCGCCACGGCGATGGGCTCCGCCACCCCTTCCTGTGGAAAATGCAGGCTTTGCGCAGGCGGGGTGCCCACATGCGGCTCCATCCGGGCAAAGGTTTTGGTGTCGATCAAGGCCGCGTCATAGCCCAGCGCACGCAGCGCATCTTGCCGCGTCTCCAGCCGCCCCTCTTCCCAGCAGAGCGACCCACACCACGTGATGGGCAGTTGAAGATCCTCCTCCAAGCGACGCCAGGCGGCGATCCCTTCAACCCGCAACCGATAGTGATCCTCATGCAGGAAAAACGACGCGTTGATCCAACCAAACGACGCCCCGGTGGCCCCGGCCTGCCCGGCATCCACAACGGTGACCTGTGCACCCGCGCGCGCCAGACGATACGCCACGGCAGCCCCGATGATGCCCGCGCCCACGATGATGACCGACTTTTGCATAATCCCTACTCTGACGTCACGACAGGGATGGGGCAAGACGACAGATGACATTGACAACACTGCCGAATTCGTGACCGTTAACCCCGTAAGGGGAAATGATGTTCGGCTTCTGCACTGATCCAGCCACGCTTGATACCTTCCGCTGGTTTGCCTGCTATTTCACGACAGGCAAACACATGCAGCTTTATTGGGGCGCCGGGGTGGTGTTGCTCCTGTTGATCATAGCGGCGCCGACAGCACTTCTGTTTGGCTTTGGTGGGGCCGTGGCCGCGCGATCACGGTTTGCCCCGCTCAGATGGTTGGGCAAAGCCTACATGGCGATCGTGCGCGGGGTGCCCGAGGTGGCCTTCTTCATGTTCTTCGTGATCGCGCTGGATCAATTCTTTGAATGGATCCGCCACAACGTCAAATGCCCCGACTGGTCAGAACCTATCCGCCAAGGCAATGACTTCATCGTCTGTTCTTCGGCCAAACTGCCACTCAGCACCTCACCGCAGGCCATTCATGAGGCCTATAACTTCTCTCTGGCGGCCCTGACCTATGCGGTGCTCTTCGGGGCCTTTGCGGCGCAAGTTCTTTACGGCGCGATGAATGCCGTACCACGCGCTCAGATTGAGACGGCGCAGGCCTATGGCATGACACCGCGTCAAAGCTTCTGGCGCATCATCGTGCCACAGATGTGGCTTTATGCACTGCCCGGCCTGTCGAACCTTTGGATGGTTCTGACCAAGGCCAGCGCGCTTTTGTTCCTGCTGGGCGTGGAAGATGTCATCTATTGGTCGATGCAACTGGCCAAAACGGTCCGGCCTCAGTTCACCGACTACCCCCATGGCGATTGGCGCATGTGGTATTTTCTTGGACTTTTGATTTTCTACCTGCTTCTGACCCGCATTTCCGAAATCGTGCTTGAGCGCCTGATGCAACGGGTGAGCCGGGGCCAAGGGATCACCGGTGGCGCGTCATGAGCTGTTGGGAAACATTCCAAAACTACGCGTTCCGCAGCGTGGGCCTGGGCGAACGGATTTTGCCAAAGGACAACATAACACTGTGCGATCACTTCGTCCTGATTGGATCGGGGCTGATCTGGAATGTGTATTTCGGCGTGTTGGCATTGGGCGCGGGGTTCTTTTTCGCAACAGCGCTCGCCGTTGGCAAAACCTCAGATAACCGCATTGTGCATAAATTGTCTTCATGGTTCATCTTTGTCTTCCGCGGCTCGCCGCTTTTCATACAGTTCTTCTTTGCCTATTTCCTGTTCTTGTCGATCAAACCCCTGTCGCCCGTCTTCGCGCCCCTGTCGGCCGCCTGGTTGGGCGCACTTATCGTGCTGTTCTGCAACACCTCCGCCTATACGGGCGAGATTTTTTACGGCGCCTTGCGCGCTGTACCAAAAGGCGATGTGGAAAGCGCGGATGCCTATGGCTTTTTCGGCTGGCCCCGGTTCAAACGGATCATCTGGCCCACCATGCTCCGGCTCGCATGGCCCGCCTATACCAATGAGGCGATCTTCCTGTTTCACGCCACAACGCTGGTCTTCTTCTCGGGATTTCCGACATGGCAGCAACGCGGCGACTCGCTCTATTACGCGCGGTACTTTGCTGACAAAACGTTCAACCCGTTCATTCCCTACCCGATCCTGGCGTTTTACTTCATCTTGCTGACATTGGTCATCATCGGGCTATTCGCGCTGATCAATCGTCGCCTCAACCGCCATTTGCCACAAGCCGCACGGCAAGGCATCAAACTGCGGATGAACCTGATCCGCTGAACTGATCAAGGCGCAACTGCGCAACAGACCCGCGCAAGTCAGGTCTTCTTGTCAAACGCCTTTTCCCATTTGAGGGGCCGCATCTCTTTGCGAAATGCCCGCTCCAACTGACCGTTGGCATGGGCCTCAATGACCCGCCCATGGCCGGGGATCATCCCCCTCGCGCCCCAGTCCATGATCGTCTCGACATCGCGGCCCAGCGTCAGTTTGTCGTCGTATTTCCG
>JBCCAJ010000120.1:0-7340 GCA_039814845.1 Pseudomonadota bacterium
GCGCCTCCCATCAGCACGATGTCCTTGATGCGCGGTGCGATGTCGGGCGCGCGGGTCAGCGCCGTGGCGATGTTGGTGAGCGGGCCGATGGGGACGAGGGTGATGGTTTCGTCGGGTTGCCTGCGCAGAGTGTCGATGAGGAAGTCGACGGCGTGACCTGTCGCCAGCGGCACGGTGGGATCGGGCAGGGTGGGGCCGTCGAGGCCAGTGCGGCCATGGACATGTTCGGCGGTGATGAGAGGGCGACTCAGGGGCGCGTCGCAACCCGCATAGATGGGCAGGTCGGGGCGGCCTGCGAGTTCGGCGATTTTGCGGGCGTTGAGTGTGGTGAGGGGGACGGGGACATTGCCTGCGACGCAGGTGAGGGCAAGGACGTCAAGCTCCGAGCTGGCCAGCGCCAGAAGGATGGCGACAGCGTCATCCTGGCCGGGGTCGGTGTCGATGATGATTTTGCGTGCGGTCATGAGGGATGGATTTCATGGCCGGCTGGGTTTGTCCATCGTCAGATCATAAACCGGCGGTCATTTGCGCTGTGGCGCGGAATCAAGGGCCAACGGCCCGCCGCGCCTTCGCCTGGCCCCACCCAGGGCCTGGCGAAATTGAAGGTGCAGCGCTTCGTTCGACTATACGGCGGTGCGTCACGATAAAGCGCTCTAGCTGGAGGTTTGGTCGCCACGCCGGGGCCAAGCGAAGGCGCGGCTCAGTCTTTCCCTAGCGCCCTAAGTCGCGCATGCCGGATTCAATGCCAGCGAGCGTCATGGGCACCATGCGGCCCTCAAAGATCTGGGAAATCATCTGGATCGACTGGGTGTAGCCCCAGTAGTTTTCCGGCACCGGGTTGATCCAGAGGTGGTTTGGCCATTGTTCCCGCGCGCGTTGCAGCCAGACTTGCCCCGCTTCGGCGTTCCAGTGTTCATTGGCCCCGCCGGGATAGGCAACCTCATAGGGGCTCATGGAGGCGTCCCCTACGAAGATGCATTTGTAATCCGGCCCGTAAGTGCGCAGGACGTCATCGGTGGGGGTCTGCTCGGCCCAGCGGCGGCGATTGTCGCGCCAGACGCCCTCATAGAGGCAGTTGTGGAAGTAGTAGTATTCCAGATGCTTGAATTCAGTCCGCGCGGCGGAGAAAAGCTCCTCCACCACTTTGATATGAGGGTCCATGGACCCGCCCACATCGAGGAAGAGAAGCACTTTCACCGCGTTGTGGCGTTCGGGGCGCATCTGAACGTCGAGATAACCATTCTCCGCCGTGGCGCGGATGGTGCCGCCCAGATCCAGTTCCTCTTCCGCGCCTTCGCGGGCCCAATTGCGCAGGCGTTTCAAAGCCACTTTGATGTTGCGCGTTCCCAGTTCCACGCTGTCATCGAAATTGCGAAACTCACGCTTGTCCCAGACCTTCACGGCGCGGCGGTGGCGGCTTTCGTGTTGGCCGATGCGCACGCCTTCGGGGTTGTAGCCATAGGCGCCGAAAGGCGAGGTCCCCGCGGTACCGATCCACTTATTGCCCCCCTGATGGCGGCCTTCCTGTTCCTTCAGGCGGTCCTTGAGCGTCTCCATCAGCTTGTCGAACCCGCCAAGCGCTTCAATCTCGGCTTTCTCTTCGTCTGACAGGTGTTTTTCGGCCATTTTCTCAAGCCACTCTTGGGGCAGTTCCACGGCGTTCAGAACCTGATCGACGGAGATGTTTTCCAGCCCCTCGAAGGACGCCGCAAAGGCACGATCGAACCGGTCGATCAGGCGTTCATCCTTCACCATCGCGGCGCGGGCGAGGTAGTAAAACCCTTCGACGTCATAGGTGACCAAACCCCGCCCCATGCCTTCCAGAAATGTCAGATATTCACGCAAGCTGACCGGCAACCCGGCCTCGCGCAAATTCTGAAAGAAAGGCTGGAACATGTCAGAGCGACATGCGGTGGACGATTATTGTAACGAAAAGGCCCAGCACGGCGCAGCCCATTGCGTAAACAAACGCATATTGCGCGATATCGGCGCGGTTGCCTTTGCGGCGGTAGGCGTTCAGGCCGCCCAGGATGGCGCCTGAAATGGCTCCGATGATAACGAACATGTGGCTGCGCCCCGCCTGGTCTTGATCAGTTGGATGGGCTCAGTGCGGCGACGTCTCTGATCCGTGCGCGGATGGCCCATTCGGTGCCGAACCCGTAGCGCGCCCAGCCCAGACTGTCCAGACGCACAGCGTCGGCTTCGGCCTTGCGGCCCACTTGTGCGAGCGCCTCGGCGCGTAGCATTAACAGGGTCGACAGCAGCGCGGCATTTTCAAATCGTTGCGCGGTTTCGATATGCGGCCCCAAGAGGACCAGCGCGTCATTGCCCTGACCCTGGCTGATCGCATAGGCCGCCAGTTGGGAGGCGGAGTAGGCCTGATGCAGGCGCGTGCCCGGAGCCCGCCTGTAGGCCACCTCGGCGGCCACGAAATTGCGGAAGGCCAGTTCCGGTTCGGCCACTTGGCTGAGCCGGGCCAGCGCGAAATGGCTGAAACCGAGGCGATGATCGGTCCAGCCCTGGGATTGCGCGATGCGCAGCGCCTCGGTCGCCGCGCGGCGGCGTTGACCGGGATTGGTGTCCGGCCCGAGCGCTGTTTGCACGGCCCGGATCCAGGCGCGGGGGGTGGCAGGTGTGTTGCGAGCAGCGACCCCATTGCCGCGCGGATTGAGCCGCGACAGGATCCCCGGCAGGCGCTGCGCCACCTGATCGCGGGTCATGCCGGTGCGCAACTCCGGCGCGTAGTAGGCGCGCAGGATCAGCATGTCGAAGCCCGTGAGCACCGTGTGCACATTGTCG
This sequence comes from Pseudomonadota bacterium, assembly GCA_039814845.1. Taxonomy (GTDB): domain Bacteria; phylum Pseudomonadota; class Alphaproteobacteria; order Rhodobacterales; family Rhodobacteraceae; genus Roseovarius. Next base: position 2,800 of record JBCCAJ010000120.1, read on the forward strand.
TCGTTAAAGACGCTGTCGGGCAGGCGGTAGAGATCATTCAGCGGACCAAGCGCCTGGGCCAGTTCTTCGTGCAGGCAATCGCGCACCTCTTGTGGGGCGGCGTCACCGGGCAGGAAAATCGCAATGTTCGTGCGGCGCGACAGGGCGGACCAATTCGTCTGCGCCGTGTGCCGGGCAGACCGGTATTCCTTCAGGGACGAGACATTGGGCACCACGAAACAGGCCGCTTTGGGCAGGAAGCGGCGAATATCGGCGCGGGAAACAACCTGGATGGTGATGACCGACGCATCCGGGCCAGTGGGCTGGCGCTGGGCGATGTCGATGCCCGCCTCATTGCGCAACCGGTACACCAGCTTGCCCAAATCCGGCATCAGCGTGGGTGGCGGGTTGCCGGTGACACGCACGGCAATGGGGCCTTCAAAGCGGGAAAATTGCTGTAGCTGACGGCCCGATTCCAATTGGAAGCTGAGTTCCAGAAAGTCCCGCGCGATGTCGCGGTTGGATCGGGCGGGCGCGGTCGGGCGCGACGCGCCAAACGTTTTCATGGCCGGAAGGCTAGATTGCGTTGGCGTCGCCGCGCGCGAGGTCACATCCTGAGGAGGTGCACTCATACAAGCCGCCAAGGTCAAGCAGAGGGGAACCAGAAGAAGACGCTTTCGCTTCAAACTCTTAAACACAATCACAGTACCCTGCCAAAACCTGAGGCAACTTGCCGACCAAACACGCGCGTTATCGTTATGTTGTAACGTTCGAGTCTGTCTGTCCTGGGGAGCAAGCAGGGCTTTTGTGAGGCATGTCTTAGCGCGCGTCCAATTTATCGACATAGCCGGGAATTTCATGGGCGACGGCCTCTTTCGATGCGTGATCTACGTCCTGAGATGCGCTGCAAAGGCCGCGCCGGGACGCTTGTGTCTTACGTAAGGCTTAATCGGTTTGGGGCAAAGACGGAACCTTTGAATCGGATTGGGCCACAATCCCGCCGATCTGTCCCTTCGTTTGCTTGAAAAATGACGCACCTGCGCCATCTCACTGAATCATCATTCAATGAAGGGAGTTCCCCATGAAACTGATCCATATGACCGCCTTTTTCACGCTGATGGCGGCACCGGCCATGGCCGCCGATATGGCGACACGCGCTCAGATCACCGACCAAATCATCGGCAACACGGTCTCTGGCGGCATGTCCAGTGGCGAGGCCTATGCAGAATTTTACACGACCGACGGCGCGATCAAGGCCGACGGCTACACTGGCAAATGGTCCCTTGAGGGCGATGAGATGTGCTTTGACTACGGTGAAGGGGTCGATTGCTTTGGCGTGGGTTTGGACGGCGCCAATGTGACCTGGTTCAGCGGTGGGGAAGAGGCGGGCACCGGTACCATCACGGCGGGCAACCCCAACGACTTCTAGGATCAAACAACGCGGCGCGGCGCGCCTTTGTGGCGCGTCAGCCGCCCCGCCGCGCCATAAACGCCAGGCGTTCAAAAAGATGCACGTCCTGTTCGTTCTTGAGCAGCGCACCATGTAGTTTGGGCAGCGCATCACCGCCATCGCGGCGCAGGTCTTCGGCCGTCAGATCCTCTGCCAGGATGAGTTTGAGCCAATCGAGCACTTCGGAGGTGGACGGTTTCTTCTTAAGACCCGATTGTTCCCGGATTTCGTAGAACTGCGTGAGCGCGGTGGTCAGCAGCGCCTCTTTGATGCCGGGATGATGGACCTCCACGATCTTTTTCATTGTCTCGGGGTCGGGGAAGCGAATGTAGTGGAAAAAGCATCGCCGCAGAAAGGCGTCGGGCAGCTCTTTTTCGTTGTTCGAAGTGATGATGACGATGGGGCGCACCTGCGCGCGGACCGTCTGGCCCGTCTCGTAGACGTGAAACTCCATCTTATCGAGTTCCTGCAGCAGGTCGTTGGGAAACTCGATATCGGCCTTGTCAATCTCATCGATCAGCAGCACGACCTTGCCGTCCGCTTCAAAGGCCTGCCAAAGCTTGCCCTTTTTGATGTAGTTGGCCACGTCATGGACTTTTTCATCGCCCAGCTGGCTGTCCCGCAGGCGGGAGACGGCATCGTATTCGTAAAGACCCTGCTGCGCACGGGTTGTGGATTTGATGTTCCATTCCTGCATTGGCAGGCCAAGCGCGGCGGACACCTGTCGCGCCAGTTCCGTTTTGCCGGTGCCGGGTTCGCCTTTGACCAAAAGTGGGCGTTCCAAGGTCACGGCAGCATTGACGGCCACGGTCAAATCATCGGTGGCAACATAGCTTTCGGTTCCGGTAAACTTCATGAACACTGACCTTTCAACGATGCCCTCTGATGCAGGGCAAGGGCCTAGAGTGCAAGGCGAAATCGAAACCATGTTGGGTGATTGCCTAGTGACATTCCTTAAGAGGACGTGTATCTCGGCACCAAACGGGGACGCTGGCGCTTGTTAGACGCGCGTATGAGGCCAGCAAAAAAGGGATACACATCACATGAAAGCTGAATCGTTTGTAACCGACGACTACCGCCCAGCCGAAGACGAACCCTTTATGAATGACCGCCAGTTGGAATATTTCCGACGCAAATTGCTGGCCTGGAAAGACGAACTGCTGGAAGGCAGCAGGGACACGATAGAGGGTTTGCAGGACGGCACTCGGGCGATCCCGGATGTTGCGGACCGTGCATCGGAAGAAACCGACCGCGCGCTGGAACTGCGCACGCGGGACCGTCAGCGCAAGCTTGTCGCCAAGATTGATTCTGCCCTGCGCCGGATCGACGAGGGCGAATATGGGTATTGCGAAGTGACCGGTGAGCCGATTTCGCTGAAGCGCCTGGATGCCCGTCCTATCGCGACCATGAGCCTTGAGGCGCAGGAGCGCCATGAGCGCCGCGAGAAGGTGCACCGGGACGATTGATCCTTGTAGGAATTGATTTAAAACGCCGGGGCATCGCTCCGGCGTTTTGCATGAGGGGGCCAGCCCCCCAACGTTGAAACGCGAGACGTTTCAACGCCTCCCCCCGGGATATTTGTAGCAAGAAGAAAGGCGGGCCTTGGGCCTGTTAGGGCTGATCGGATTTCCATTCAGCTTGGGAGGGAACTGACATAGGTTAGGTGCATGACGCTCGCAGACATGAATATCACTGTGATTGGCGCCGGTATCGGCGGGCTGGCTGTGGCGCTGGCTTTGGCGCAGCGCGGTGCGCGGGTGCGCGTGTTGGAACAGGCCGCGGAAATCAAGGAAGTGGGCGCGGGGTTGCAGATTTCGCCCAATGGCGCTTGCGTCTTGCAGGCGTTGGGTCTTGGGGATGGGTTGCGCCGCGCGGGTGTGCAGGCGGAGGCGGTGCGGCTGGTGGATTACCGTGGCGGATCGGTGACGCGGCTCGATCTGGGACGGTTGAGCAAGCGGGAGTATTACTTCGTGCATCGGGCGGATATGATTGATCTGCTGGTCGAGGCCGTGCGCGAGGCCGGGGTGGAGATTGTGTTGAAAGCGGGCGTCGAGGCGGTGGACTGCGACAGGGGCACCTTGCGGATGGCGGATGGGTCTGAGCTGCAATCTGATCTGGTGATTGGCGCGGATGGGCTGCATTCCGCGGCCCGTTGTGCCATCTGCGGATCCGTCGCGCCGTTTTTCACCGGGCAGACGGCATGGCGCGCGATTGTGCCCAATGCCTCCGGGCGGGGCGCTGAAGCGCGGGTGCATATGGGGCCGGGCCGCCACGTGGTGAGCTATCCTTTGAGGGGGGGAAACCAGCTCAACCTTGTCGCCGTGCAAGAGCGCGACACCTGGGTCGAAGAGGGGTGGAGCCACGAAGATGCCCCCGCCAATCTGCGTGCGGCTTTCACAGATTTCGGAGACGAGGTGCAGGACATGCTGGCGGGGCTGGACCGCGTGCATCTGTGGGGGCTCTTTCGTCATCCGGTGGCCAAAGACTGGCATCGCGGGGCGGCAGTCCTGTTGGGTGATGCGGCACACCCGATGCTGCCGTTTTTGGCCCAGGGGGCGAACATGGCGCTGGAGGATGCGTGGGTGTTGGCCGATGCGCTTTCGCTGCCGGGGCGGTTGGAGACGCGGCTTGCGGCTTATCAAACGCGGCGGCGCGACAGGGTGGTGCGGGTGGTGGATGCGGCACAGGGCAATGCGTGGAAGTATCACCTGTCCTTCCCGCCCGTGCGGTGGGCGGCACATCAGGCGATCCGCGTGGGCGGCGCGCTTATGCCAGATCGGATGATGAGGCAGTTTTCATGGCTCTATGAGCATGATGTGACCGTGTAGGGCGTGACCGTGTAGGGCGGCCCTCGGTTAAGGTCTGTTACTGAAGTCTGGACGTCCTTTAGGCGTCCAGTTCAACCCAGATGGGCACGTGATCGGAAGGTTTTTCGCGCCCGCGAATGGCCTTGTCGATCTGGCAATCCGTCAACAGGTCGGCGGCCTCGGGGCTGAGCAGGACGTGGTCAATGCGAATGCCGTCATCGCGGTTCCAGGCACCGGCCTGATAATCCCAGAACGTGTAGTGACCGGGGCCTTGGGTGCGGGCGCGGAAGGCTTCGGTCAGGCCA
>JBCCAJ010000090.1:0-8534 GCA_039814845.1 Pseudomonadota bacterium
TCTGGCAGCATGGTGATGTGATCGGGGGCAAGTTGCAGCACTTCGCCCATCAAAGGCGGCTGACCGATTCGCGTGATCGACAGCCGATCCCCGACACAGGCCACGGTCGACAGGCCCGATACGCGCAGAACGCCCCCGTCTACGGAGGCCACGCGCCCAAGGCGGCGATGCGCCTGTAAGGATGCAATCTCAGATGTCAGGGCGGCGAAGGCGGGTTGGGGCATGAAAGGCTCCTTTCGGTGAAACGGACAGTTTTCTGCAAACCGTTTTTAAAGGAATCACGGTTAAGCCTTGATTGAAGCCAATCGAGGGAGAAGCCCCGGTGTTCGATAAGATAGAAGTCTTTAAGATGGCGCATGCCATGGCGCGCCATGCAGGATCGCGGCATGCCGTGGTCGCGCAGAATATGGCCAATTCCGATACCCCTGGCTACAAGGCGCAGGATATCGCGGATTTCCAGACCCACCTGGCCCAGACCACGGCCCAACCCGGGCGGGGTTTCGATATGCGCGCCACGCGGGCCGCGCATCTGAATATGTCCCAAACCGCTGGAAATCCCGCCGGCACGCCCGCCGTTTTCGACCGCGAAGGCGCGATTGCCGATCCCAATGGCAACACCGTGTCCCTGGAGACGGAGATGGTGCATGGTGTGAACGCCAAGCGCCAGCATGACCGCGCCATGGCGATCTACCAATCCTCCATGACCATTTTGCGCAGCTCAATCGGGCGCCGGTAGGGGGGAGATATGTCAGAATTTTCGAATTCCCTTTCGGTAATTTCATCGGCCTTGCAGGCGCAATCGCAGCGATTGCGGCATCTGTCTGAGAACATCGCCAATGCGGACACGCCGGGTTATCGGCGCAAGACGATTTCCTTTCACACGGCAATGAGCGGGGCAGAAACGCCCGGCGTCGTTGAAACCGGCCGGGTGCGATTGGATCAATCCGATCTCTCCCAAATCTATGACCCGACGCATCCCATGGCGGATGAGACGGGTAATTATGACGGCTCTAACGTCAATCTGATGATTGAGCTGTCAGACGCGCGCGAAGCGCAGCGCAGCTATGAGGCGAACCTCAGAATGTTCGAGCAGACCCGGCAAATGGGCAGAAGCCTGTTTGACCTTCTACGTAGGTAAAGGAGATCCAAGAAATGGATATTCAAGCAATTGGCGCGGCGAAGAAATACGCCTCTGCCCGTTCCGCGACAGAACCAGCCCCCAGCCAAAGCGCGGGGGATTACCTGACCGGCCTGACCCGCGATTTCGCGGCGACGCTGCAAGACACCGAAGACACGGCCAAGGCTGCCATGACCACAGGCGCGGACCCGCACACTTTGGTGCAAGCGCTGGCGCAGACGGAACTGGCGGTGGAGGCCGCCGTGACCGTACGGGACCGTGTGGTTGAGGCCTATCAAGAAATCCTGCGCATGCCGGTGTGATGGCTGATGGGGGACGAGATTATCTTCTTTGACACCATGCGGCAGGGGCTGTGGGTTTCACTCATCATCTCTTTGCCAATCCTCGCTGTGGCGCTGATGGCGGGGCTTGTTGTTGGCCTTTTTCAGGCGCTGACATCCATCCAGGAACTGACGCTGACCTTTGTACCCAAACTGGGGGCAATCGTGCTCGTCTTTTGGCTGTCTATGGGGTTCATGACGCAAACGCTCGTTGCCTATCTCCAAGACATGCTCGTGCCACTGATGATCGGAGGTTGAGATGGATCCATCCGGCTATACAACGCTGACCCGGCAAACAGGTCTGATGCATGAAATGCAGACCATCGCCAACAATATCGCGAACGCCAATACCACCGGGTTCCGGCAGGAGGGGATGATTTTCTCCGAATTCGTGGTGGGTACGGAGGGCGGCCCGTCGCTGTCTATGGCGCGCGGAAACATCCGCAACACGTCTTACGAACAAGGCACCCTGACACTGACCGGTGGACAGCTGGATTTCGCCATTGAGGGCGACGGTTTTTTCCTGATCGACACGCCGGATGGCGAACGCGTGACACGCGCGGGCAGTTTCAGCCTATCGGCGGCCGGCGATCTGGTGACCCATGATGGTTTCAATGTGCTGGATGCGGGCGGGGCGCCAATTTTCATACCGCCCGACGCGGCGAGCATCGACGTAGGTGCCGATGGCACGATCAGCGCGAATGGCGCTTTGCTGGGCCAGATCGGCGTGGTGACGCCTGCTGTACCGGGCGATTTGATCCGGGAGGGGGGCGTGATGTTTCGGGCAGAAACGGCGCTGAACCCCGCCGATGATGCCCGGGTGATGCAGGGCCACTTGGAAGCCTCCAACGTCAACCCGATGCTGCAGTTGAGCCGCATGATCGAGGTGCAGCGCGCTTATGAGCTGGGCCAAAGTTTCCTCGATTCCGAGAATGAGCGGGTGCGCGATGCGATCCGATCCTTCTCACAAGGGCAATAGGGCTTCTGAACACACCGCCGCGTGGCAACACGCTGAACAAGACCAAAGAACAACGAGCAGGTCAGACATCAAACTGAAAGGACCGCGACATGCGTGCTTTGAAAATCGCCGCCACGGGCATGGCCGCCCAGCAGATGCGGGTGGAGACGATCTCCAACAACCTCGCCAATATGACGACCACAGGCTACAATACCCGCCGCGCGGAATTTGCCGATCTACATTACCAGCAATTGGCCAGACCCGGCGCGATCAACGCCACCGATGGCACGGTTTTGCCCACAGGGATTCAGTTGGGCCTTGGCGTGCGGCCCGCGGCGGTGACGGTGAACCTCGAACAGGGTGGTCTTTCGGCCACGGGCGGTGATCTGGATGTGGCGATTGAGGGCAATGGCTACCTTGAGGTGACGCTGCCATCAGGCCAGGCTGCCTACACACGCGACGGAGCGATGAAGCGCAATGGGGAGGGGCTGATCGTGACCGCGGCGGGCTTTGCCATCGCACCCGAAATCACCATTCCTGACGACGCGCGCAGCATTTCGATCAACCCCGAGGGAGAGGTTTTCGCCTACTTTGCCGATCAACCCAATGCGCAGCTTCTGGGGCAGTTGAACCTTGTGGGGTTCAGCAACCCCAAAGGACTTGAGGCAATCGGCGGCAATAACTTCCTGGAAACAGAGGCTTCTGGCGCGCCGCTGAACTCTACCCCCGGACAGGACGGGTTGGGCACGGTGCGGCAGGGGTATCTGGAGGAAAGCTCCGTCGATCCGGTGCGTGAAATCACTGAACTGATTGAAGCGCAACGGGGCTATGAATTGAATGCCAAGGTCATCACCGCCGTCGACCAGATGATGAGCGCGACGACGCAGATCCGATGATCAAGCTTGGCATCATAGCGCTCTGCGTCGCCGCCTGTTTGATCCCAGAGATCCTGCGCGCCGACATGGTCACGGCCACCCGGACGATCCGCGCCCAAAGCGTGATCATGCCCGGCGATTTGACCATGGCGGAAGGCGAATTTCCCGGCGTGGCCGAAGAGGTCGCGCAGGTCGTGGGTCAGGAGGCGCGGGTCGCCATCTATGCCGGTCGCCCCGTACGACTGAGCGATATAGGCCCGCCTGCGGTGATCGAACGCAATCAATTGGTGCCGTTGGTGTTTCAAAAAAACGGTCTTCAGATTAGGGCCGAGGGCCGGTCGCTGAGCCGTGCAGCCCCTGGCGACCGGGTGCGGGTGATGAACCTGTCATCGCGTCAGACAATCAGTGGTCGGGTCGCACCCGATGGCACGGTCTTTGTGGCCAAGTAAAAGGAACTGAGATGATCAAAGGTCTTATTGCGTGGGTTTTGCTGTGTTTGGCCATATCGGGCTGTTCCAGGCTTGAAAGTATCGGGCAGGCCCCGGCGTTCACGAACGCCAATGAAGGCAATGAGCATGCCGCCATGATCTATGGCGGGCTGCCCGTGGTCGCCGATCCGTCGCGCCAGGTTGATCGCGCATCGCTTTGGAGTTCGGGGCGCCGGTCTTTGCTGGGCGACAGGCGGGCGATGCAGAAAGGCGACATCCTGACCGTGGTTATTGAGATTGATGAAGAGGCGCAGATTTCCAACCAGACGCAACGATCGCGCGACGCCAATGAAGGGCTGCAAATCCCGCAGCTCTTCGGTATTCCGCAGCGGATCAATGAACGGTTGCCGGACGGGGCCACGCTGGACAACGCGGTCGATATCACGTCAGGCAGTTCATCGTCAGGGGATGGGTCGGTCAGTCGGGCTGAGGAATTGACCCTGCGCGTCGCGGCCACGATCACCCAGGTTCTACCCAATGGCGTTCTGGAAATTCAGGGCGTGCAGGAGGTACGAGTGAACTTCGAATTGCGGGAGCTTTTGGTCAGCGGGTTTGTACGGCCCGAAGATATCTCTCGCCAGAATGAAATCACCTACGACAAGATCGCGTCAGCGCGCATTTCATATGGTGGACGAGGGCAGATCACGGATGTGCAACAACCACGCTATGGTCAGCAGGTTCTGGATATCTTCCTGCCGTTCTGAAGGGGCAAAGAGGCGACATTATGGGAAAACTGATACTGCCATTGATCCTTGCCCTTATGGGCGTTGGCGCCGGCGCTGGTGCAGGTTGGTTTTTGAAACCTGCGCCCGAGATGGCCAAGATGGAGGATGGCATCACGGACGCGACGTCTGAAGAGGACATGGCGGAGGACGGACAGGATAAGGGCCCAGAGGACGCCGTTTCCCGTGCCAAGGACGCGGAGACGATGGATGTCGCGGACGGCGAAACGACCGGGTTGACGGAGTTTGTGAAGCTCAATAACCAGTTCGTCGTGCCTGTCGTCTCTGACGGGTCGGTCAGTTCTCTGGTTGTGATGTCACTCAGCCTTGAGGTGGATATCGACATGCGCGCCACCGTCTTTCAACGAGAACCGAAACTGCGTGATGCGTTGCTGCAGGTGATGTTTGATCACGCCAATATCGGCGGCTTCGACGGGGCCTTCACTGAGGCCAACAACCTGGCCATCTTACGCGCAGGTCTGACGGATGTCGCGCGGAAGATCGTGCCGGGAAATGTCTATGCTGTCTTGATCGTGGAACTGGCCCGGCAGGATCTTTGAGGCCAGTTGACCGATCACCATTCCCGCAACTGCATCAAAGAAAATCCTGTCATTGACGACAATCCGGGACCCTGTCGGTCAATTCTGAGAAATCGCCAGCAGCGCCATCGGGGACGGTTATTGGCGCTGCCTGCGTTGCAAAAGCCCCAAACCAGTCACAGTTTCATCGCGTTTTATCCCTGTCGCGCGGGCCCTGTGTGCAAGTAGTTCGGTCTGGATCTGAGAGAGCGCGGCACGTTTGCCAAAGCTCTTTTTCAAGGCGCGCCGGGCTGCACCCTGGCGTGCGAGACAGCGGGCCAGTTGAATCTGAAGTTCCCGCCGCCTCCTGCCCACCCAGACCTGCCACTTGATATCTCCGCCAAGGCTGCGATGGGGCATGGCATCCATTAGAGTCAGGCTTTGGGTGCGTTTGTGGTGGTCATCCAGGGCCGCCAACTGGGCACGGATGCGGGTTTCTTCGGCCTTGATCGACAACAGCTGGGCGGCGTCGGCCTCTTGCATCGCTTGGCTGAGGTCTTGCAACTTGGCCAACGCGGCAGGTGTCATGAGAAGACCCTCGCCCGGCGGCGCATGGTTTCGGCAAAACGGATCGCTGCTGCGACGGCCTGATAGTGATCGGGTGTGATCTCCTGCCCTATCTCGACCGTGGAAAAGAGCGCTCGGGCGGTGGGCGGATCGCTATGTACGGGCACGCCTGATTCAAAAGCACATTCGCGGATGGCCAGCGCCACATGATCTTGCCCTTTGGCCACGCATTCGGGCGCGGAGCCGGGCAGGCGGCTCCATTTCAGCGCGACGGCAAAGTGGGTAGGGTTGACGATGACCACGTCGGCCTGAGGCACATCGCCCATCATCTGATCCATCGCGATGCGCGTGCCCCGCTGCCGGCGTTCCTGTTTGAGATGTGGGTCGCCTTCCTGATTTTTGTGTTCCTCACGAACCTCACGGTACGACATGCGCAGCTTGCGATTGTGGTCAAAGCGCTGCCACAGGAAATCCACCGCCCCGATCGCCAGCGTCACGACGAGAACGACCATCATGAATTCGACGATCATATCAAGCATGAGGGCGCCTATCATACGCGCTTCGGCATGAACTGCACCGGCCATGTCAGAGAGCCGTGTCATCAGGAAGATGCCAAGGACGGCTGAAAAGGCCAGCAGCTTGACGAAACTTTTGGCAAACTCAAACAGGCCTGTCAGACCATATTTGTTCTTCGCGTTTTGAATCGGGTTTATGCGAGAGAATTTCGGTTGAAGTTTTTGCGGCGCGAAGACCAGGCTTTGTTGAGCGAGGTTCGCCAAAATGACCAAAACGCCGGGAATAAGGAACCACGCGGCGGTGGCGAGAAGCAAGGAGATCAGCAAGCCTGACAAAGCCGCAGCGCCGGACCCTTGAAAGACGAGATCGGCAATGGCATCGGGCTGATCCAATAGCGCCTGCATCGCAGACCCCGCGCGTTCTGTGGTCGAAGCCCCGGCCGCGAGCGCCACGAGGAGGATGCCGCCATAGGTCGCTGCCGTGTTCAGGTCAGCCGACCGGGCCACATCGCCTTTCTTCCGTGCCTCATCCAGCTTGTGCTGGGTCGGCTCAAATGACTTGTCTGATTCATCATCACCGGGCTGTGCCATCAGGGGCCTCCGAACGGGTTGGCCATGAAGCCGCTTAGCGCATCCGCCCAGAGGGTCAGGATGGTTGGTGCCATGACAAGGAGAATGAAGATGCCGCCGCCCACAATCACCGGCGCGCCGACAAAGACGACCATCATCTGCGGCATGGCGCGATTTATGATGCCGAGCGTCAGGTTGTAGAGCACGGAGACGATGACAAAGGGGGCTGCCAGCGCGAAGGCCAGCGCAAACGCATTTGCCACCTGTCGTATGCCCCACACGGAAACAGCGGACGGATCTGGGAATTCCGCGGCGGGAAAGAGTGTGTATGTCAGGATGATCAACTCGGCCAACCGGACATGCAAGCCAAGGATCATCGCAAGCGTGATCCCACCCAGCACAAGCATGTGGCCCATGGCGGGTATGGGTTCGATGCCTTGTGTGCCAAGGATTTGTGACAGCGATGTGGATTGCGCGGCAATGGTGCCTGCCGTTTGTAGGGCCATGACAAACAGGCGAATGCCAAGTCCGATCAGCAGGCCGACAATCGCTTCGGTCATGACAATCAGGCCCAGTGGCGGCGGATCACCTCGGAAAGGCAGCAGGGCGGGCGAGACAGCAGGCGCGGTGATCATGGTCATCATGATCGCGAGGCCCAATTTGATCCGCATGGGCACGGATTGTTCTCCAAATCCGGGAAAGAGAGAAATCGCCGCCGCCACCCGCAAGAAAACGATGAAATGCAGCCACAGAACATCCTCGGTCAGGTCAAGCAGGGCGGCGATATCGTTCATCCCGGTACGACGCCCATGAGGGATGGCCGAGCCTCCATCCCGATCTCTTCGAAGGACAGGACCGGGTTGGTGATGGATTTGGCGGCAAGCACCGTGCGCAGGAACCGTCGCCGGAGTGTCGAGGTGACGATGGCAGGGAAGGCGCCGGTCTCACCTGCGCGGGCGACCTCCTCCCCCACGGCAGTTGCAAGTTGGTTGAAAACATCCGGCGGCAAGGCGACATCGAGCCCGCCGCGATCGGCCTCCATCTGGTAGGTGTTGAATGTATCTTCCCATTCGGGCGCCAATTGGATCAGGGGAAGCGTGCCATCGGGGCGTTGCAAGCCGGCGATGATCTGGAAGCCCAGCCGTTGGCGGACAAATTCACACAAAGCATCCGGTTGCGTATGGTTTGGACGACCTTCGGCGATGGCCTCAAGGATCAAGGGCAGGTTGCGGATGGAGACCTGTTCCGCCAATAGCAGGCGCAGCACGGCGTGGAGCAAATCAGCGGGGACTTTGTCGGGGATCAGCTCTTCGATCAGCTTGCGGTTCGCTTCTGCCCGTGCGGGATCGGAAATGTTGACCAGCTCATCCAGCAGACGGCGCATGGATTTCATACTGAGCAAGCGGCTGAGATTGCGTTTGATCACCTCCAGAAGGTGGGTGGCGAGCACCTCTGCCGGGCCGACAAGCGTGGTGCCGGTGAGGGCGGCGGCATCCTTGCTGCTTTGCGGGATCCAGCGGGCGGGCGCGCCGTAGACGGGTTCTGCCACGGCCTCCCCCCGGGGCAACTCGGGGTTGCGATCAGGATCAAGGGCGAGGATGTGATCAGGGCGCAGGATCGCGCGGGCCTGATCGACGCCTTGGATGCGGATCACATAGGTGCCGGTTTGCAATGAGGGATCATCGGTCAGGCGAATCTCTGGCAGGATGAGGCCAAATTGCATGGCCACGTGACGGCGCATGTTGGCAATTCGGGCGTCGAGCCCTGTGCCGGAATCAAGCACCAGATCAACAAGATCTGGGGCGAATTCGACATGAATATCGTCGAGTTCAAGGATGTCGCCCATGGAGGGTTCAGCCGGCA
>JBCCAJ010000132.1:0-7011 GCA_039814845.1 Pseudomonadota bacterium
AAGTGGCGCGCCCTTTGGGGACGTTCTGGCGCAACTGACTGACACGGGGGTTGACGTGCCCGTCACGCTGTCTGACGCGTCAGGTGGTATTCCCACGCTCGCCAGCCTGCAAGAAACATTCCCCGAGGCCGCCCGAGCCGCGCTTGCTGCAGATCGCGCGGCGGCGGCAGAAAGTGGAGAGACCGGCGGGTTGACCGGCTTTTTCAAATCCCAACTGGGTGCGCGTTCATTGACCCCGCAGGAAGGTGATGGCACGGATGCGGTCCTGTCCCGCGCCGAGGCCGCATTGCGCGACGGCAATCTGGCGGACGCGCTTTCGGAAATTGAAACCCTGCCAGAGGTCGCGCAGCCCGCGATGGCGGATTGGGTGGCGATGGCGGCCGGGCGCGAAGGTGCCGTGAACGCGGCCAAAACGCTCAGCGACAGTTTGAACTAGGATCGGAATTCACATGCTTTGGTCCGTCACGAAAATTATCGTCTTCATCGGTCTTGTGATCGCTGCCAGCTTTGGCGCGGTCTACCTGTTGGAACTTGATGGCGGCGTCACCATTCAGATGATCGGGCAGGAATTCGTTCTGACGCCGTTCAAGACGGCCATCGCGCTGATCGTCTTGGTGTTTGCCGTTTGGCTGTTCCTGAAACTGGCGTCGTTCCTGATTGCCGTGCTGCGCTTCATCAATGGCGATGAAACCGCGATTTCGCGGTATTTTGACCGGTCGCGGCAGGAAAAGGGCTATCGCGCGCTGTCCGAGGGCATGATGGCGCTGGCCAGTGGGGAGGGCGATTTGGCCATGACCAAGGCCAGCAAGGCGGAGCGGTATCTGAAGAAGCCCGCACTGACCAACCTTCTGACGGCGCAGGCGGCTGAAATGACGGGCAACCGCAAGAAGGCCGAAGAGGTCTACAAACGTCTGCTGACCAATGAAAAGACACGCTTCGTGGGTGTACGCGGGTTGATGAAGCAGAAGCTGTCGGATGGGGATACGGATACCGCGCTGAAGTTGGCCGAAACCGCATTTGGCCTGAAGCCGCGCCATGTGGAAACGCAGGATACGCTGCTGCAATTGCAAGCCAAATCCGAGGATTGGAAAGGCGCGCGGGAGACGTTGCGCAACAAGTTGAAATACGGGTCCATGCCGCGCGATCTGCACAAGCGGCGCGACGCGGTGTTGGCGTTGACCGAGGCGATGGAAATGCTATCGGAAGGCGACACAGACGCCGCCGGGAAGGCCGCGATTGAGGCCAACCGCCTGTCGCCCGAACTGATCCCCGCCGCGGCGATGGCCGCGCGAGCCCTGACGCTGCAGGGCAACAATCGCAAGGCGAGCACCGTGATCCGGAAGGCCTGGGGGTCCACCCCGCACCCGGATCTGGCGGCTGCCTTTGCCGAGATTGAACCTGATGAAACGCCCGATGCGCGGCTGAAGCGGTTTGCGAAACTTTTCAAGCTGAAGCCCGATGATCGGGAGACGAAGCTGGCCGAGGCGGAACTGTACATCGCTGCGGAGGATTTCCCCGCCGCGCGTCGTGCTGTTGCCAAGCTGGTGGAGGAAGAGCCTGATGCACGGTCGCTCACCATTATGGCGGCGGTGGAACGGGGCGAAGGGGCATCCGACGTGGTGGTGAAGGGCTGGCTGGCGCGCGCGCTTTCTGCCCCGCGCGGGCCGCAATGGGTCTGTGATGTGTGCCAGCATATTCATTCTGAGTGGCGCGCGATCTGCGAAAACTGTGGCGCGTTTGACAGCCTGTCTTGGCGGGCCCCGCCCGAGGCGGCGGTGACGTCCCCCATCGGGGTGGAGATGCTGCCACTGATCGTGGGTGCGATTGAGGACAAAAGCGATGAGAACGGGGTAGATGACGCCGAAGTTCTGGACGCCGAACCGGTCGAGATGCCCGATGACGCAAGCGCTCAAGACGCCGAAAGCGTGCCTGAGGAAGAGGCCAAAAATTAATTCTTTTCGCAATGAAATGCGGATGCTATAGCGCCTCTTTATGGGGCCGCTGTAGCTCAGCTGGTAGAGCACGTCATTCGTAATGATGGGGTCGTAGGTTCGAGTCCTATCAGCGGCACCACTATTATTTGGCCTATCGCGCGGAGCGCTACTTGAGGCCGGGTTTGGTTCTAGGTTTCTCCTCTCACCTGCACCATCTTTAGTTGGCCAACAACCTTAAAGCACCTCAATCTGGCGTGGCTTCGTGACGCTCTCTTCCGGTTTGTGTCGCTTGCTGCCTATATTTGATCCTCCGTTTCCTGACCGAAGCGGCGGACCACTTCTGTGCGGGAGGATCAGTTGAGCATCCTTTCGATGGGGTGTCTACCGCCTGACGCTGCCGCGTTGGGGGAACCGGCCGTCAAGATTCCGCGTCGGATCGGTTTGAAACGCCTTAGCGTTTTTCCACGTTTCGCAACCTTGGGGCGTGGATGTTGGATTTCACGAAAATCGCCGCTGCCACGCCTGCGAGTGCGCCAAAAAGATGCGCCTCCCACGATATGCCCGTTTGGCCTGGGACCATGCCCCAGACGATGGAGCCATAGAGCACCGCGATCAGCACGGATGTGGCGAGCGTGATGGGGGAGCGATCCACGAAACCACGCGCGACAAGGAAGCCGAACCAGCCAAAGATGAGGCCAGAGGCGCCCACGTGGATGGCCGTTTCGCCAAACAGCCAGACCAGCGCGCCGCCCAGGATGACGATGACAGCATTGACCGCGACCAGCGCGCGTGTGGCCGTGAGTGCGAGCAACCCGCCCATCATCAGAAGCGGGGGCGTGTTGGAGATCAGGTGGTCGTAGCTGCCATGGAGGAAGGGCATGGCCAGGACGCCGTCGATCCCGGCCATATGGCGAGGGATCAGGCCGAAAAGCGTGTTGAGCCCGTAGCCAGACACATCGTTGAGCGCCTGAACGCCCCAGATCGCTGCCATGAAGGCAAACAGGAAGAGGAGGCGACGGAAAACGATGCGGGTGTCTTTGCGGCGGATCATGTTGGAGAGTTAGCATTTATTGTTTGCGCGTTGAAACAAAGTTATGCGCCCCGGCGCGGAATCAAGGGTGCAGCCCGCCGCGCCTTCGTCTGGCCCCACCCAGGGGCTTGGCGAAATGGCAACAACAGCGCGTCGCTTGAAGAGAGTCCGGGAACCCGGGGATAAAGCGCTGCCATTCAAAGATCAGGATCGCCAGACCGGGGCCAGTCGAAGGCGCTCTTTACGGCTGCAATCAGGATAAGATCCGCTCCACCACCCTTCGGCCGAAATCATGGGTCGGGCCTTCCCAATGGGGGCTTAGGCGGCCGCCGTCATAGGCCGGGGACAGGCGGCCTTGTTGTAGCAGCTCCAGCATGCCCAGATCTTCGCGGTTCAGATCGTCCCACATCTTTAGCGTCGCCTCGCGGGCCTCTTTATAGTCCTCTGAGGTGGCCGCATCGCCGATAAGGAACACATGCAGCTCCTCCCGCGTTTTATTGGGCGCAATCGGGTAGCTGACCAGCACGGAAAACTGATCGGGAAACACCTCTGCCGCGAAATGCGGGAAACACAGGAACCATAGCCCGCGTTTGGCATCTGCTTCGCTGAGGCCGGGGTAATGGGGCAATCCTTCGCCGCGGCCTTCATCCAGTTCCGGGAAGATGTAATCGTTGTAGAATACGTGGCGGTCCCATTCGCCCGACCAGCGGACATTCATGGGCGCGAATTTCAGAAGTTTGGGGTGCACGCAGAAGACGTGGTAACCTTCCATGTAATTTTCATAGACGAGCTTCCAGTTGGCATCGACTTCGAAATCGAGTTTTCCGGCCCAGCGGATCGATGAAAAATCATAGTTGGTGGTGCGTTCCAGAAGCGGCTTCAGCCAGTCCATCAGGGGTTCGGCATCGCCAGAGACATTGACGAAGATGCAGCCATTCCACGTCTCACACCGCACCCCAACCAGATCCAGCTTGTCGCCCCCGCCATCGGGGAACTTGTCCACCTTATTGGCCGCGCTGAAATGCGGGCGGGCGCGCAGCTTGCCATCAAGGGCGTAGTTCCAGGCGTGATAAGGGCAGGTCAGCGAGGCGCGGTGGCAGGGTTCCGTCACCAGTTTCGCACCACGATGCCGGCAGACATTGTGCAGCGCGCGGATCGCGCCATGCTGATCGCGTAGGATGATCAAAGGTGCGCCGCCGATCTCGATGGGTTTCATATCGCCCGGTTCGGGCAATTCCGCCTCCGCCCCCGCAAAGACCCAGGCGCGGGCGAAACAGTGTTCCAATTCCAGCTTCAGCCAGTCGTCGGACCAATAGGCGGCATTGGGCAGGCCGCTGGCCTCTTCGATTGGTGCGAAGGCCTGTGCTATGCCGTCTTCGCCGATCAGTTCCACGACTTTGTCACGGATCGTCTTGGTCATTGGATCACCATTTCGGGGCGGAGCCGATGGGGATGCAGTGCGGCGTAGTGTTTCGCGAATGTGGCGTGGTGGCCGGCCAGATTGGCGGGTAGTGTCGCCGGGTCCACATGTTTGTGCGGGATGGGTTTCAACCCGTCACTGTCGCGCAAAGACGCGTGCCAGATGTCATCATTGCCGTCATACCAGAGCACGTCATCGCGGTTGCCGGGTTCCCAGCTGAGCGCGTCTGGAATGAAGGGGATGCCCACGGCGGCGCAATAGGTGGCGACCATCTGATCTGGGTCAGCCAAAAGATCATCACTGTCCAGAACGGGCGGGGTGAGGTCGCGCGCGCGCAGCAGATCAAAGAGCCTTTGTTGGGGGGCAAAGCTGATCTCATGGGGCTCAAAGCCTTCCGCGAACCCGGCCTTTTGGTAGGAACGGTGCAGCGAGGCCAGCACTTTGGCCGGGTCCCGGATCAGGAAGCTGTGGGTGATGCGGGTCAGGAACGCATCCGACCACAGATGGTCGGTATGATGCGGCATGTCCTTGACGAAAACGGGACGCGTTTCAGCTGCCTTAAGAATGTCCTGCCAGATCTTGTCAAACGTGGCCTCGGGGCGGCGGCGATCGTGTGGGGCAGGCCGGGGCGCGCGGGCTTCGGGCCCTTGATACCAGGCCATTCCGAACGGTTCGTGAAAACAGGCCAGATCGCCCCGCTGGCGCATCATCCATTCAAACGCGGTGGAAGTGGAACGCGGGGTGGCCCACAAAAAGATAATGGGGTGGTCTGTCATATGGCTTGGAATAATCCTTGCGGCTTAGGAAAATTTTAGCCATGAATTTGTCATGAGCGTCAAGAAAAATGAATCTATACGCCCTGAGAATGACCTTGCCCAACTGGGTGAAGACCTGCGTGGGCTGCGCAAGGCGCAGAAATTGACGCTTGAGGATTTGGCCGAGGTTGCAGGGAAATCCGTCTCTTTCATTTCCAAGATCGAACGGGGGCAGGCGCGGCCCTCTGTCACCACTTTGCAGGAATTGGCGGGTGCCTTGGGCGTGCCGGTAGGGTGGTTTTTTGAAAACGATAGCCCGGCCCCGGCAGAGGAACGCCCCTTTATCGTGCGCGCGCATCGGCGGCGCAAGCTGAGCTATTCCGGCCTGACTTCTACCGATTACATGGGGTTTGAAGATCACCTGCTGTCAGCGGGCCTCGACGGGCAGTTGGCCATGGGCATCTCGACCTATCAACCGGGCGGGAACACGGGGGATGAGGTGTACACCCATAATGGCGAAGAGGCCGGGTTGGTCTTGAAGGGGGAGATTGATGTGACCCTCGACGGCACTGTGTTTCGCCTGAAGGCGGGGGATAGTTTTTCGTTCTCGGCCAGTCTGCCGCATCGCTATTCCAACCCCGGCGAGACGGAGGCTCAGATTGTCTGGGCCAACACGCCGATCAATCTGAGGCGGTAGGCCATGCAAAGCCACGCGCATGTTGTTGTGATTGGTGGTGGCAATATGGGTGCGGGCGTTCTTTATCATCTGGCGCATATGGGTTGGACAGATTGTGTGCTGCTTGAAAAGGCAGAGCTGACCAGCGGGGCGACATGGCACGCGGCCGGTTTGGTCAGCCGTATGGTCGGTGGGCAGGCGCTTGGGTCGATGCATGACTACGCCGTGGATCTCTATCAACGGATTGAGGCGGAGACGGAGGTGGGCGTCAGCTGGCATGGTTGCGGGTCGCTGCGGGTGGCGACCAGTGATGCGCATATGGATTGGATCCAGCATATTCGCGATGCCGTGCTGGCGCGGGGGCAGGTGGCGGAGGTTGTTTCGCCTGAAGAGGTCGCCCGCCTGAACCCGCTTTACGATGTGAACGCGGCGGGCGTGCAGGGCGCGATCTATACGCCAGGTGATGGCCATGTTGATCCGTCGGGCACCTGTCAGGCGATGGCCAAGGGCGCGCGGCAATTGGGGGGACGTGTGATCCGCAATTGCCGGGTGACAGGGGTGTCGCAACTGCCCTCTGGCGAATGGCAGGTGGATACGGAGCAGGGCGTCATCACCGCCGAGCATGTGGTGAACGCAAGCGGCTATCACGCGCGTCAGGTGGGGCAGATGGTGGGGCTTGATCTGCCGATCACCACGATGCTGCATCACTATGTGGTCACTGACGCGGTGCCGGAATTTGACGGGATGGGCCATGAGATCCCCGTCACGCGGGATGACTATTTCTGCGGTTACGTGCGCCGCGAACAGGGATCGGTTCTGATCGGGCTTTATGACAAGCAGGACCCGCAGGCGGTTTGGTTGAATGGCTGCCCCTGGGACAGCGCCAATGCGCTTTTTGACCCCAATTGGGAGGGTATCACACCGTGGCTTGAAAACTGTTTTGAACGCATGCCCGCGCTGATGAACCGAGGGATCAAGCGGGTGGTGAATGGGGGGATCACCTACACGCCCGATGGGGCGATGATGCTTGGGCCTGCACCTGGATTGCGGAACTACTGGCTGGCCTGCGGGGCGACGGTGGGCATTGCCTGGGGGCCGGGCGCGGGGCGGGCCTTGGCGCAGTGGATGGTGGAAGGATCAGCGGATATCTCAACCCGCGCTTTTGATCCGCGCCGGTTCGGGGTTTGGGCGGATGC
>JBCCAJ010000415.1:0-3000 GCA_039814845.1 Pseudomonadota bacterium
GTGCGCTCCAGAAGCTCCGCCGCGCGCTCGGCTGCCTTGCGGTCCCGCTCAATCACCTTGGCCTTCGTTTTGCGGCCCCGGGTTTCAAGCGATTGCGCCACGGACAGGCCGATATTACCACCCCCCACAATCACCAGCCGTTCCTGCACGTGAGAGGATTTGCCGAACACCTCCAACGTGCGGGGGATGTCGTCGACCGGTGAAAACACGTATGCCTCATCGCCCGCCTGCAATTCGTCATCGGCATCAGGTGCGAACAGTTTGCCCGCGCGGCGGACCCCCACGACCACCACGCGAAGGGTGGAGAAAAGCTCCGTCAGTTGGCGCAGAGAGGTGTTGAGCACCGGGCAATCCTCGCCCAGCCGAAGGCCCATCAGTTGCGCCTCCCCATCGAGGAAAAGCTCCGTGTCAAAGGCGGCAGGCGCCGCAAGACGCTGCATCGCGGCCTGCGCCACTTCGCGTTCGGGGCTGATCACCACGTCGATGGGCAGGTGATCGCGGCGGTAAAGGTCGGAATAGATGGCATCCAGATACGACTGACTGCGCAGACGCGCGATTTTGCGGCGGATGTCGAAGACCGAATGGGCCACCTGACAGGTGACCATATTGACTTCGTCGGAATGGGTGGCGGCGATGATCATATCGGCATCGCGGGCCCCTGCGCGGTCAAGCACATCGGGGTAGCTCGCAAAGCCTGTCAGGCCCTGCACGTCCAGCGTTTCAGCCGCCCGGCGCACCAGATCTGGGTTGTTGTCGACCACAGTGACATCATTATTTTCACCGCTGAGATGGCGGGCGATCTGCCACCCCACCTGCCCGGCGCCGCATATGATGACCTTCATGCAAAAGCACCTTGATCAGTGTCGGAAGTGTTTGTGTGACAGAAGGTGAGGAGGCGGTCAATTGCCTAATGGGGGGGCTTGGCTGGAAATTTGAGACGCTTCAAAGCAATCAAAATTCCTAAAAATCACGATAAATCAGTGTTTTCACAACTGATGGCGCGGAATCACGGCGCTCCGTGCCGCCGCGCCTTCGCCGGGCCCCACCCAAGACCTGCCGAATTGGTGAGGTAAGCGCGTCGCTCGGATGGTGTGCTGGAACCCATGAATAAAGCACTGCTGTTCAGAGGTCAGGATCGCCAGACCGGGGCCAAGCGAAAGCGCTCTGTTGTGCATAAATAGAAAAAGGGCCGCTTGAACGGGCGGCCCTTCTTAGCAATGCTATTTAGAAACAGTGGCTTAGCCCACCAACTCCAGCCCGGAGAAGAAGTAAGCAATTTCCACGGCAGCCGTTTCCGGCGCATCAGATCCGTGAACTGAGTTCTCACCGACGGATTCCGCAAATTCAGCGCGGATCGTGCCTGCATCGGCATCTGCGGGGTTCGTGGCACCCATCACTTCGCGGTTCTTGGCAATGGCGCCTTCCCCTTCCAGGACCTGCACAACGACCGGCTCGGACGCCATGAATTCGCAAAGTTCGTCGTAGAAAGGACGCTCGGCATGCACGGCGTAAAACACGCCTGCTTGCGCCTTGGTCATATGAATGCGTTTTTGCGCCACGATGCGCAGGCCCGCCTCTTCGAATTTGGCGTTGATTTTGCCAGTCAGGTTGCGCCGGGTGGCATCGGGTTTGATGATGCTGAACGTGCGTTCGAGTGCCATGGGTCTTGCCTCATTTGGTAGGGTTCAAATTTGCGCGCGGGGTAACACGGGGATCAGGGTTTGAAAAGCGGCGATTGACGGGCCTGCCCGCATCAGGCATCCCCGCCCCATGTTGCGCGTCGATGATATCACCTATGCCGTGGCGGGACGGCCTTTGTTTGAGGGGGCCTCGGCCACCATTCCCGAGGGCCATAAAGTGGGCCTCGTGGGGCGCAACGGCACCGGCAAAACCACGCTCTTTCGGATCATTCGTGGGGAATTGGCGCTGGAATCGGGTGATATCCATTTGCCCAAACGCGCGCGCATTGGGGGCGTCGATCAGGAAGTGCCGGGAAATGAGGTGTCCTTGCTCGACACCGTATTAAAGGCCGACACGGAACGCGCTAATTTGCTTGCCAAATCCGAGATCGCGACCGACGCAACGGAGATCGCCGACATCCAGACCCGTCTGGCCGATATTGACGCCTGGTCGGCAGAAGCGCGGGCGGCAAGCATCCTGAAGGGGCTGGGGTTTACCAATGATGAACAGCTGATGCCCTGTTCTGCCTTTTCAGGCGGCTGGCGGATGCGCGTGGCGCTGGCGGCGGTGCTGTTTTCTGCGCCTGATCTGCTGCTTTTGGATGAGCCGACCAACTATCTCGACCTCGAAGGCGCGTTGTGGCTGGAAACCTATTTGGCGCGATACCCTCACACGGTTGTAGTGATCAGCCATGATCGCGGGCTTCTCAATCGCGCGGTGGGGTCCATTCTGCATCTCGAAGATCGCAAGTTGACGCTTTACCAGGGCGGATATGATCAATTCGCCAAGACCCGCGCGGCCCGGCTCGCGGCGGCAGAGGCAGACGCCAAGAAACAAGATGCGCGGCGGGCGCATTTGCAGTCCTATGTGGATCGCTTCAGGTACAAAGCCGACAAGGCCAAACAGGCGCAGGCGCGGATCAAGGCACTGGCGAAGATGCAGCCGATCACGCGGCCCGAGGAAGCGGCGCTCAGGGCCTTTGCGTTTCCGAAGCCGGAGGAGCTTTCCCCGCCGATTGTGCGGCTGGATGGGGCGGCTGTGGGCTATGACGGGGCGGCCGTGCTGAAGCGGTTGGACCTGCGCATTGATCAGGATGATCGGATCGCGCTATTGGGCCGTAATGGAGAGGGAAAATCCACTTTTTCCAAGCTTTTGGCGGGCAAACTTGATCCTATGGAGGGGGGCTGTCACGCGACCTCCAAGCTGCGGATCGGGTATTTCGCGCAGCATCAGCTGGAAGAATTGCACGCAGATGAAACGCCGCTTGATCACATTCGTCGGCTGCGGCCTGAAGAAGCCCCGGGCAAGCTGCGCGCGCGA
>JBCCAJ010000292.1:0-4299 GCA_039814845.1 Pseudomonadota bacterium
CACATGCACCACCCCATTTTCGCGCTGCAACCGGCCTGTGACGCGCAAAAGCCGCCCGGCAATCACCGCCCGGCGGAACCGTTCATACAGCGCGCGCCAGACGACCACGTTCACCACGCCGGTTTCATCCTCCAGCGTCAGAAAAATCACGCCCTTGGCCGTGCCCGGGCGTTGGCGCAGGATGACCAGCCCCGCGACGGTGACCCGCGCATCACGGGGCGGTTCATCCAGCCGGTCCGCAGGAAGCGCGGCAGGGGGGCGTGGCCATGGCGTCGGCACAGGGGGGCGGGCGGTGAAGGTCATGAGAACAAAAATAGAACATATGGGCAGGGTTCCGCAAGTCTCCCGGCGCGGAATCAAGGGCTTTAGCCCGCCGTGCCTTCGTCCACTGCCCCCTCTCACGCATGCTGCGCATGCGTTGCCGGCAACGGACAGGCGATTGCATCCAATCGCTGAGAGGAGGGCCCCCGCCAGGGCCTGACGAAGGCGCTCTGTTGCGCCACTAAACGCAAATTTTCCACTTTTGAAACCCGCTCAAAAAAGCTTACATTCCCGATAATTCAAGCAAGGAAATCCCATGGCCAGAATTACCTATATCGAACATGGCGGCACCGAACACACGGTCGATGTCAAACCCGGACTGACCGTTATGGAAGGCGCGCGCAACAACAACATTCCAGGCATTGAAGCCGATTGCGGCGGGGCCTGTGCCTGTTCCACCTGTCATGTTTATGTCGATACGGCCTGGGTCGAAAAGATGCCCAAGATGGATGATCTGGAAGTGGACATGCTCGATTTCGCCTATGAGGCCGATCCCGCACGGTCACGCCTGACCTGCCAGATCAAAGTGAGCGATGATCTGGATGGCCTCGTGGTGCATATGCCAGAACGCCAGATGTGATGCGGTTTTGGGCGGCTGCAGTCTTCGTCTTGCTGGGCGCCCCGGTCTCTGCGCAAGTACTTGATCCCGCGCGGGCGACAGGCGATGGGTGTGAGCTGCCCGCCCCTCCCCCGTATTCCAAGCCCGTCACTGCACAAAACGGGCCCGTGGTCGAGGCCCGCTATGCCGGGGCGACATCTGACTACGCCCATGGAGTGCTTGGCGACGCCATTGAGGGGCGCACGATCATGGTGCGCTATGATGACGGCACCCATCAGTTCTGTGACGCTATCGACGCGGGTCCAGGCCGCGTTTTTGAAGACACCTCCCCCCGTCTGGCCGATCTCAATGGCGATGGCCTGTCAGAGGTGATCGCCGTTGCCTCCTCCGCCACCCAAGGCGCGCGGCTGGAGATTTATGGCTACCCCGGCCCCGGAAAGGCGTTCCAGCTTTTGGCCCACACGCCCTACATCGGCACGCGCAACCGCTGGCTGGCCCCCATGGGTGCGGCGGATCTGGATGGCGACGGGGTGATGGAGATCGCCTATATCGACCGGCCCCATCTGGCGAAAACCCTACGTGTTTGGCGCTATGAAAATCAAAGTCTGACAGAGATTGCGGTGCAGCCGGGCTTTTCAAATCACAAGATCGGCTGGCCCTTCATTGCGGGTGGCATACGGGATTGCGGGCCGGGGCCCGAGATGATTCTTTCAACCGGGAACTGGGCTCGTCTGATGGCCGTTCAACTAAAAAATGGTCAGCTAGAGGCCCGCGACCTTGGGGCCTACACTGGGCCTGACAGCCTCAATTCCGCGCTAAACTGCAGCTAACACACGCAGATCGTACCCAGTATTTGGTAGGCTTTGGTATGAGAACCTTACCAATTCGCAGAAACGCTTTGAAGTTACCGCGAGAGGGCGCTAAGTACTGGCCTGCCGAAAGGCGCGCGAACAGATGATGTGCCTCGCTCAGGAGGAGAGAGTGCACACACGTCGCCACATAGATGGGACGAAACACCGATGGGAGGTAATATGTCCAAAACTTTGAACCGCAGAAACTTTCTGCGCGGCACGGCTGTGGCCGGTGCCGGCGCTCTGGCCACACCTGCGCTTGCAGACGGTCACACAACCCTGAAGATGCAGGCTGCTTGGGGCGGCGGGATTTTCCTTGAGAACGCACAATCCTACGTGAACCGCGTCAACGAAATGTCCGGTGGCTCACTGGTCATCGAACTGCTGCCGGTGAATGCCGTTGTGAAAACATCGCAGATGCAGGACGCGGTCCACCGCGGCGTGCTGGATGCATGCCACTACGTGCCCGCTTACTGGTACTCCAAGTCGAAAGCGGCTTCGCTCTTTGGCACCGGCCCCTGCTTTGGTTGGTCCTCTCAGGAAGTTCTGGGCTGGGTCCACTACGGTGGCGGTCAGGAACTGTTTGACGAACTGATGGGCGAACTTGGCCTGAACGTTGTGTCCTTCTTCAACTCCCCGATGCCGGCGCAGCCGATGGGGTGGTTCAAGGAAGAAATCAAAGACGCGTCCCAGATGGACGGTCTGAAGTACCGCACCGTGGGTCTGGCCGCTGACGTTCTGCTCGAAATGGGCATGTCCGTTGTGCAGCTGCCCGGCGGTGAAATCCAGCCGGCGATGAAGTCCGGCCTGATTGATGCGGCGGAATTCAACAACCCGACCTCTGACCGTGACTTCGGTATGCAGGACGTGTCCAAGCACTATCACCTGGCGTCGTTCCATCAGTCTCAGGAATTCTTCGAGGTGTCCTTCAACAAAGAGAAGTTCGAAAACCTCACGGATGCGCAAAAAGCTATCTTGAAGTACGCCTCTGAGGCTGAAAACTCCAACTTCTACTGGAACAACACCAAGCGCTACTCCGAAGATTTGGCAACTCTGCGCGACGAGCAGGGCGTCAATGTCTACCGCACGCCGGACAGCGTGATGCAGGCGCAGCTGGAAGCATGGGACATCGTGGTTGACCGCATCGCAGGCGAAGACGCGTTCTTTGCCAAAGTGATCGAAAGCCAAAAGGCCTACGCGAAAGAGGTCATGAACTACCTGAACCTCAACCAGCCTGACTACAAGCTGGCGTACAACCACTACTTCGGCTGATATCGAATACAATGACCAATTGATCGGGCGGGGGCTGCGTCACGCGGCCCTCGCCCGTCACAGAAAATTCCAAAAATACGTAACGAAGACGGTTCGGGGGGCTGCCGGTCGTGCAAAAGATCATCCACGCCATCGAAGGTTTGAGCCAATGGGTTGGCAAAGCGTTCGGTTGGTGCATTCTTATTCTGACCCTGTCTGTGTCCTACGAGGTGTTCGTGCGCTACGTGCTGAATGCGCCGACTGTGTGGGCCTTTGACATGATGGTTCAAATGTATGGCGCGCTGTTTTTGATGGCGGGTGCATACACGCTGGCGCAAGACGCCCATGTGCGCGGCGATGTGCTTTATCGCCTGTTCCCGGTGCGCTGGCAGGCGCGGCTCGATTTCGTTCTGTACCTGCTCTTTTTCTTCCCCGGTATGATGGCGCTTTTCTGGTTTGGGTGGGAGATTGCCTCCGACAGCTGGCGCTACAAAGAGGTGAGCTGGAACAGCCCCGCACGCATTCAGATTTACTTCTTCAAGACGCTGATCCCGGCTGCGGGCATGCTGATGATGATCCAGGGCGTGGCGGAATTGATGCGCTGCTGGATTGCCATGCGCACGGGCGCGTGGCCTGAACGGATCGCCGATGTCAAAGAAACCGAAGACCTGCTGGCAGAGGCCGATCTGGATGATCTGGTCGGCGGCGGTTCAAATAAGTCCTGAAGGAGCTGAATGATGACTGATCCTCAGGTAGCCATCCTTATGCTGTGCCTGTTCATCGTACTGGTGCTTCTGGGCTTTCCGATTGCCTTCACCCTTATCGCAATGGGCGTGGCGTTCGGATATTACGCTTACTACACCGGCGCGCCGGACAGCTTTGCCGACATCTTCAACAACAACATTTTCTACCTGCTGAACCAAAACACCTACTCGGTGATGGAAAACGATATTCTGGTCGCGATCCCCCTATTCCTGTTCATGGGCTACGTGGTGGAGCGCGCCAACATCGTCGATAAGCTGTTCTATTCTCTCTATCAGGCCGCGTCGAACCTGCCCGGATCTTTGGGCATTGCCGCGCTTCTGACCTGCGCGGTGTTCTCCACCGCCTCGGGCATCGTGGGTGCGGTTGTGACGCTGATGGGCCTCCTCGCCTACCCAGCGATGAACAAGGCTGGTTATGACAAAAGTTTTGCATCTGGCATTATCTGTGCGGGCGGTACCTTGGGCATCCTGATCCCGCCCTCGATCATGTTGATCGTCTATGCCGCCATTGCGGAACTGTCACCTTTGCGACTTTACGCAGCCGCTGTGTTCC
>JBCCAJ010000372.1:0-3496 GCA_039814845.1 Pseudomonadota bacterium
GAAGTTGACCCGATCAGCACAATCCGCGCATTGCCCGAGCGTGCCAGCGCCCCGGCCAACCCTCGGGCCAGAAGGATCGGTGCCGTCAGGTTCACTGCGATCACTTGCTGCGTTTCTTCCATCGGGCTTTTGAGAAAATCATAGGCGCCGGTGAACGCGCCCTCTTCCCATATCCCGCCGAGGTAAAGCAGACCATCCAGCGCGCCATCGCCCACGGCCTCCACCACATGAGCGATGCCGTCGACCGTGCCCACATCCGCCTTGATCCACTGACCCGTTTCTGACCGCGTGCGCGACACGGACAGGATCTCATGCCCCTGCCCGGCCAGGTGCTCGGCGCAGGCTTTCCCGATCCCGCGACTGCCGCCGATGATCAGGTATCGCGCCATCAGCCGCGCCCTACATAGGGCATTTTCGTCGCCATGACGGTCATGAATTGCACATTGGCTTCAGACGGCAGTTCGGCCATGTGCACAACGGATCGCGCGGCATCTGCCGCATCCATAGTCGGCAAACCGGGGTAGCTCGCCTTGATCCCGGCCACCAGTTCCGTTTCCGCATTGCCAATGTCGATCTGACCACAGCCGATATCAAAGGCGCGACCATCCAGCGACAGGGTCTTCGTCAACCCGGTGATCGCGTGCTTCGTTGTGGTGTAGCATACCGAATTTTCCCGCGGACTATAGGCAGAGATTGACCCGTTGTTGATAATCCGTCCGCCCTGCGGCGACTGAGCCCGCATATGTTTGAAAGCCAGCCGCGCGCAGATGAACATGCCGCGCAAGTTGACGGCCATCACCTCATCAAAGGCTTCAACAGGCACCTCATCAATGGGGGCGGACGGGCCGAACATCCCGGCATTATTGAACAACACGTCCACGCGCCCAGCCCTTGCGGCGAACCGGTTGAACACGTCCTCCATCACGGCTGCATCGGTCACGTCGGCGGGCAAAGCGATGGCGTTCTCATGGGCTGCGGCGATCTCTTCCAATCGGTCCAAGCGCCGGGCCACCAGCCCCACACGCCAGCCCGCTGCCAGAAACTGTTCTGCCGCCTCGCGACCAATACCGGAACTGGCACCAGTGATCAGAATGTTTTTCATGTATCTTCCTCCATCGTTTCGGCCGACATTTTCAGCGGTGCGGGGGCCACGCCACGCAAGTCATCAACCGTCAACGTGCCCGAGGGTTTTGACAACCGGTTGCGCACGACCCAGTGCAACCGCTGTTCCGCCCGCGTGATCGCCACATAGGCCAGTCGCTTCCACAAGGGTTGCCCAGCTTCCGTACGCCCCATCCGGGCGGCGGCATAGATATCGGGGGCAAAGACCTGCACGTCACTCCATTGGCTGCCCTGAGCTTTATGGATCGTGACCGCCGCACCATGCAGAAAGGCCGCCCCCATTCGGGCGGCGAAGGGAATGAAAGGCTCTTCCTCATCCGGCTTTTCGATCTTCACGATGGAGGCCGCGCTGACCTGCGGTTCGGTCGCGCCCACAACGTGCAAACGCGAAAACCCCGGCTTGCGACCCGGGCCCAGATAGATCACCTGCGCGCCTTTGATCAGGCCGCGCGCTTCCAGATCCAACCGTTTCTTGCGGTGTTTCATGGGCAACTCAATCCCGTCACAAATGAGCGGCTCGCCTTCCAGAAGCTCCGTTTCCGGCGCGCCATAGACCGCTCGGAAGGCGTTGATCAGACGAATACGCGTGGCATTGCGCCAGACCAGCACAGGGCTGCGCGCCATCAGATCAACCTCCACCCGCTGGGCGAAGACCACGCGATCGTCGCGCCGCGCGGTGTCCTCTATCATGCGTTCAAAATCCTCAAACCCCATTTCCGGGTCGGCCAACGCATGGGCCAGATCGAGGATCGGGTTATCAGCGTCTTGGCGATGCACACGGTGCAGCGTCAGGCGCGCAGGATCGGGCAGGGTTTCAAAAACCATCTTGCCGTCGCCAGTGCCGGGTGCCTTAACGGGCGGCAACTGGGCCGGGTCTCCAAACAGAACGAGTGTCGGGAAAATCTCTTGCAGGTCTTCGAACTGTTTGGCGTCGAGCATCGAGGCCTCATCGACGAACCCGACATCCAAAGGTTCTGACCGTCGGGTCCAGCCGCTGATGAAATCTGACCCGCGCAGCCCTGCTGCGGCCAGCGCGCCGGGCATGGACTTGTTTTCCTGAAAGAAGGTGTGTGCCCGATCAAGCGCCTGATCGGTCAGCCCTTCGATCTCTGGCCGTTCGCCCTGACCCGCCAGCCATTCGGCAATGCGTTCATATTCGGGGTCGTAGACAGGCGTATAAAGGATGCGGTGGATCGTGGTTGCGGGTACGCCGCGCATGCGCAAAACACTCGCGGCCTTGTTGGTCGGCGCCAGGATTGCAAGCGTCCGTTTGTCCCGGGCTTTGCGGCTTTCCCAATCGCCGGAGACGATTTCGACCCCTGCCTCCTCCAACGCCTCATAAAGCGCAGCCAGCAGCAGCGTCTTGCCCGATCCCGCCTTACCCACGACGGCCATCACACCTGTCTTTCCCTCACGCGGAGGCGTCAGAAGCGCGTTTTCAAGATCCACGCCCATGGTGGCCAGCATTTCAGCGATGCGGTCATGGGCGTCGGCCTGATCTTCGGAATATGTGACGGAAGGAAGCGCCATGGCGGGACACTACCCCTGCCATGGCATGGCTGCCAGTGAAAGCGTTAGACGGGGACTGACAAATCAGAGGTCACGGCGGGGGTCCCTTTCACAGGCGGCATATAGACGCCGCCATAGTACCATTCTTCCACCTTGCCCGGTGTGATCCCGGCCTGCGCGGCGATACGGCCACGATCCTCCAGACTGCGGGACCAAAGCCCGACGCTGATCCGGTCCCGTCCTGCGCCATCGCTGCCCAAAACCTCAGGCGGCCAACCGATCCGAGCATAGATGCGCACCATCCGGGCATCAAAGACACCGACGAAATGTTCGACGCCGCACTGTCGCATGATCTCTCCCCCGCCCAGCACCAGCTTGGCGGCGACGTTGGATGGCGCACCCTTGGCCAGACAAAGGCGCGTGCATTCCCAGATCAGCGGGCTTTCCAGCGTGCCGCCCCCAATCAGATGTGTGAAGTGGTCATTGACCATAGTCCGGCCAATGGTTGGCATGAACCGCATGGAGCCCTGATGCCGCCCGTCCGGGCCGCTTGCAATCAGGTAAAGCGGGTTCAACTCATCGTAATAATCGCGCTCATGACCTCGGGCATCCACGGTCACTTCCCAATCCAGACGCGCTTTGAACTGACAGGCGCGGTCGCGGAACATACTGTCTTCCAGCACCGGGTGCTCAGGCAAGTCTTTGGCATAGATGAAATGAAGCATGTGTCGTCCCCGTTCGACTTTTGTGAGGGACAGACTTGGCGTTGAAGTTAACGGCGGCGGAGAGGGCCGCGCGGTGGGTTTATGGTAGCGGACGCGCTTTTCAACCCAGACGGGCTGCTTCGCCGGCGTTCGAAACCCTA
>JBCCAJ010000008.1:0-16606 GCA_039814845.1 Pseudomonadota bacterium
TCTCAATTCCGACGGGCGGCACAAGGATATGCTCTATGTCGATGGCGGCGTGTCCACCACTGGGACATCCGGCAAACTGCGGATGCAGGGAAATCTCCTTTTCCGTCAAGCGGTTGAGAAGCTTTCTTTCACCGCCGACACTTGCCTTGGCAAGATCGACATGAGCCATGATGAGGTCAACTGGATCGTTCCCCATCAGGCCAATATCCGCATCATCGCAGGCACCGCCAAGAAGCTGGGCATCCCGATGGAGCGGGTGATTGTGACGGTGCAAGAGCACGGCAACACCTCTGCGGCTTCCATCCCTCTGGCGATGGCAGCGGGCGTGGACGAGGGCAAAATCAAGCGCGGCGACGTGCTGGTGTCTGAGGCCATTGGCGGTGGTTTGGCCTGGGGTTCCGTGGTTTTACGCTGGTAGAGCGCCTTCTTCAGGCCCCGGTCTGGCGATCCCGACTTCAAGCAATGGCGCTTTATCGTGACGTATCGCTGAGCGTTTGAACGACGCGCAGACGTCGACATTTCGCCAGGCGTCGCGCCATAGGCGCGCAAACTATAGTTGCACACCAAAGGTGCGCGACGCCGTGGGGCCTGACGAAGGCGCGGCGGACTACGTCCTTGATTCCGCGCCATCAGCAGCCCGGCACACAGGATTCCCCCGCTTAAACTCCATCTGCCAAGTCATTGACATTGACTCGGAAATTCCTTCCGCCATAAGGTCGAACTATAGTGAACAGGGGGATAGTATGACCGAAAAGACTTTGACACGCATGGACCTCAGCGAAGCCGTATTCCGCGAGGTGGGACTGTCACGCAACGATTCCGCCCAACTGGTCGAAAGCGTTTTAGACCACATGTCGGACGCTTTGGTCGACGGCGAACAGGTCAAAATCTCCTCCTTCGGCACCTTTTCCGTGCGCTCTAAAACCGCGCGCGTGGGCCGTAACCCAAAGACCGGCGAAGAAGTGCCCATCAACCCCCGCCGCGTCCTCACCTTCCGCCCATCGCACCTGATGAAGGACCGCGTGGCGGCAGGCAACAAGAGCTAAGCAACCCCAGGTAAGGCACAACAGGCATGAGCAAATCCGCTGACGCGTTCCGCACAATCTCTGAAGTGGCGGAGTGGCTGGACACTCCGGCCCATGTTTTGCGGTTCTGGGAAAGCAAGTTCAGCCAGGTAAAGCCTGTAAAACGCGCGGGCGGGCGGCGGTATTACCGCCCACAGGACATGATGCTGCTGGGCGGCATCAAAAAGCTGCTCCATGACGATGGCATGACCATCAAACACGTGCAGAAACTCTTGCGCCAGGAAGGCGTGAAATACGTGTCCGGCCTATCGTCCAACCCGTCCGACGGATCGATCTATGCACCGATGGAGGACGCCCCCGCGCCAGACCCGCAGCCTGAAACCAGCCAGGTTCTGAGCTTCCGGTCAGAACCTGCCCCAGCACCTGAGCCAAAACGCGCCCCGGAAACCAAGGCAATGCCCGCCGCAGACCCTGCACCATCGCCCGCATCATCGCCCGCACCGGGGCCTACACCGGGAAGCCTGTCCCCTGTACCCAGTTTCCTCTCCGGTGGGCGCGACATGCCACAGCCGGAACCGGCAGCCGACGCAGCACCGGCCCCAAAAGACCCTGCCCCAGTAGACCCTGCCCCAGTAGACCCTGCATCTGCTGACCCTGCGCCTGCGCCCCTTCCGCCGATCGAAGAGCCCCCCGCACCGACGCCTCATGTCAACGTCTTCACGCATATGGGCGGACGGTCATCCGATGACATTCGCGCGCATGAGGCCGCGCTGCGCCCGCTTATGGATCGCATCCGCGCCCAGTTGGACCGTATGGCCTGACGCCTTTTGCTGCCTTTATGCAAATTGCCCTTGCCCGCCCATTCAATTCCAGTATGAAGACGAAATTGTCGGGCTATAGCGCAGTCTGGTAGCGCGTCCGTCTGGGGGACGGGAGGTCGCAGGTTCGAACCCTGCTAGCCCGACCATTTTTCCCACCCCAGGATGTGCACACCTCTGCAAAACGGGGGAGCACACGAGCCATGAGAAACGTATCATGACGGGCGTTCTGGCCAGCCAGCAATTGCGCACGATGATCGAGAGCGGCCAGATCACGGCCACATCCCCCATCGTCGACGGCCAGATCCAACCCGCCAGCCTTGATCTGCGCCTTGGCCAAACCGCCTACCGCGTGCGCGCGTCCTTTCTGGCAGGCGCGTCACGCACTGTCGCGGACCGGCTGGCTGATTTTGAGATGCATCAGGTCGATCTCTCGGACGGGGCCGTGCTGGAAAAAGGCTGCGTCTATGTGGTGCCCCTTCTGGAAAGCCTCGATCTGCCCGCCGGCATGTCGGGCGCGGCCAGCGCCAAATCCTCCATTGGGCGGCTCGACCTTCTGACCCGGATCATCACCGACCACGGCACCGAATTCGACCGCATCCCCGAAGGTTATAGCGGCCCGCTCTACGTCGAGATTTGCCCGCAAAGCTTTTCCGTCATTGCGCAGACCGGGCAAATGCTCAATCAGGTGATCTTCCGAA
Source organism: Pseudomonadota bacterium (assembly GCA_039814845.1). Classification (GTDB taxonomy): domain Bacteria; phylum Pseudomonadota; class Alphaproteobacteria; order Rhodobacterales; family Rhodobacteraceae; genus Roseovarius. The sequence continues at coordinate 2,545 of JBCCAJ010000008.1, forward strand.
ATGGCCTCACCGTGATCGACGACGCGGAGCTTGCCGCGCTCCATGCGCAGACACCCATCGTGTCGGGCGAGGCTGTCATCTCGAACGGTCTTGGTTTCTCAGTCGATCTAAAACCCGAGCATGGCACACTGGTGGGGTACCGCGCCAAACCCCATACGGGCGTGATCGATCTTGGCAGACTGGCCCATTACGACCCCCGCGAATTCTGGGAGGAGGTCCACACAGATGACGGCTGGATCATCCTCGATCCGGGCGCCTTCTACATTCTGGTCAGCCGCGAGGCGATCGTAATCCCCCCCAGCCACGCCGCTGAAATGGTGCCTTATGTGGCCATGGTGGGCGAATTTCGCGTGCATTATGCAGGCTTTTTCGACCCAGGATTCGGCTGGGCGGCGGCAGGTGGGTCCGGATCCCGCGGTGTTTTGGAAGTCCGATGCCATGAAGCTCCGTTTGTGCTGGAGCATGGTCAGATTGTGGGCAGACTGGTCTATGAAAAGATGGACGAAGAACCCGCGCAGCTGTATGGCGCGGGGATTTCATCGAATTATCAGGGACAGGGTCTGAAATTATCCAAGCATTTCAAGCTGTAGACACAAAATTTTTCAAAAATTTTGCCGCCAACGTTGGCGGCAGAAAATTTGAAATTTTCTGCGGCATTTTCTTTCAAAGAAAATGCGCCTGGCCCGAACGCCGCGCCCTGAATTTGGGGATCAAAACCGCCCGAGACGCCGCCCCAAGCGCATGGTCTGACGCATCCGCTGTTGTGCTTGCTTGGGGTTTGGTCCCGCAGACGGTTGCCCGGAAACTTGCCCAGATGCCTGTCCTTGCGCCTGCCCTCCGGCCTGCCCTTTGCCACGCTTCGATACGGCCTCAAAGCCCTTGTCGATCCCGGCCCGCATCACGCGGCGCACGATCATGTTGAGTGCCATGCTGATCAGTCGATTGGCGTTCATACTGCCCTCCATCCTTTATTGAAGCGTTTCGAGCTTTCTTTGAAACACAAGCATCGGCTTTTGCGTTTGCGTTTGCGTTTGCGCCAGAGGCGAACCGCCGCGAAAACCGATACAAAGTAAGATCGATACGCTTGATTGCCCTCAATATAGCGACAAATCATGGAATTTTTAGGGCAGCGGACGATTTACTCTTCGTCGAAAAGCTCATCCTGCTCGCCATCTGTCTCTTCTTCCTCAGACGCCTCCGGCATGGCCCCTGGCGGCAGGCGATTGTCCAAAAGACCCGCAGAACGCAATTCCTTCAATCCCGGCAGGTCCCGTGCGCTCTCCAGCCCGAAATGATCCAGAAAATCCTGCGTCACCACAAATGTCACCGGCCGCCCCGGCGTCATTCTGCGGCGGCCAAAGCGAATCCACTCCAACTCCAGCAGCTGATCCACCGTGCCCCGGCTGACCGACACGCCCCGTATCTCTTCAATCTCGGCCCGTGTGACCGGCTGGTGATAGGCAACGATCGCCAGTGTCTCAATCGCGGCGCGACTTAACTTTCGCGTCTCAACCGTCTCTTTTTGCAAGAGAAATCCAAGGTCAGGCGCCGTGCGCATGGCCCAGGCCTCCCCCACTTTCACGATCCGCACGCCGCGCCCGTCATAGCGTTTTTGCAAATGCACAAGCGCCTCTTTCGCGTCGCATCCATGGGGCATCCGCGCCTGCATGTCGGCCACGGTCACGGGCTCTGCGGTCGCAAACAGGATCGCCTCACACATGCGTTCCTGCTCGGCCATGGGCGGGGCCTCAAAGAGGCTTTCGTTGCTGTCTTCCGTTTGATCCGACATCAATTGTCCTTCCGGCGCAACTCAACTGGCGCGAAAGCCTCGGATTGGCGGATCTCGACCTTGCCTTCTTTGACCAATTCAAGCGAGGCCGCAAAGGTCGAGGCCGTGGCAGACCGCCGCCGTGCAGGATCACCGCGAAAATCATCCGGCAGGAAGCTGGCAATATCCGTCCAAGATCCTGAAAAACCGATCAAATTCCGGAGCCGATCCAGCGCCTGCTCCATTGTCAAAAGCGCGTCTCGATCCATCACGTAAGGGCGGAATTCATCCTTGGTGCGAATGCGCGCGTAGCCTTGCATCAGATCGAGCAGCGTCGCGGTGTAATTCACACGCCGCACGCGGGTCACATCCTCCGGAATGCCGCGCACGAAGAAATCGCGTCCCAACTGATCGCGCGCCATCAGCTTCGCTGCCATCTGGCGCATGGCCTGCAAACGTTCCAGCTGAAACGCCAGATGCGCGGCCAGTTCTTCGCCCGACGGCCCCTCATCGGTGGGATCAGGGGGCAGAAGGAGGCGGGATTTCAAGAATGCCAACCACGCGGCCATCACCAGGTAATCTGCGGCAAGTTCGATACGTAACTCTTTGGCTCGCTCCACAAATTCCAGGTACTGTCGCGCCAACTGCAGCACTGAGATATGCCGCAAATCCACCTTCTGCGTCCGCCCCAGGGTGAGCAGCAGGTCGAGCGGCCCCTCATAGCCGTCAATGTCCAGGATCAGGGCCTCCGCCGCCATGCGGTCGGCCACATTCTCCATGTCACTTGTCTCGAACTCGTCTTCCATGGTGCCTTTGATCAAAGCTACGCCGTCAGCGCAACCAGCTTTGCCTCAAGCGCAGGAATGTCAACCTCATCAGGTGTCTTGCGGGCCGCAATCGCCCGCTTGGCCCTTGCCTGTGCTGCATCTGTCATCCGCCCTGCCGCGTCAGAGACCAGCCGGCGATCCTCCAGCGTTGCATTGCACAGCAGCACCACATCACAGCCCGCCTCCAGCGACCCGCGCGCCAGCTTGTCCAACGGCGCATCCAGCGCCTTCATCGTGATGTCATCTGTCATGATCAGCCCGTCAAAGCCGATCTTGTCCCGAATGTGCCCCATGACCACCGGCGACAGCGTCGCAGGGCGCGTATCCAAAGCGGAATAGACCACATGGCCTGTCATTCCCATCGGCAGATCATTCAGCGCCTCGAAAGGGGCAAAATCGGTGCCTGTAAGCAGATCCAAATCCACGCCCGTCTCTGGCAATCCAAAATGGCTGTCCACGGTCGCCCGACCATGCCCCGGCATGTGCTTGACCACGGGCAAGACCCCGCCCACCAGCAGCCCATCCGCCACGGCGCGGCCAATTTCGGCCACGCGGGCAGGATCACGCCCGTAGCACCGGTTCATCAAAAACTCATGGGTTTCCCCCACGGCCACATCGACCAGTGGGGCGCAATTGGCATCAACACCCACAGCGCGCAATTCATCAGCCATAATGCGGGATCGCAGATACATCGCCTCCGCTGCCGCATCACCCGCAGCCGCGACATGATCCAAAGGCGGCACCCATTCCCGCCAAATCGGCCCGCGCATCCGCTGAACACGGCCACCCTCTTGGTCAATCAGGATAGGCGCATCCCGCCCCACGGCATCCCGCATCTCAGAGGTCAGCGCGCGCACCTGATCGGGGGTCTCGATGTTGCGGGCAAAGAGGATGAAACCGAACGGATCTGCCTCTGAAAAGAACGTCTTTTCGTCAGATGACAGGCGCGGTCCGCTGGCATCCAGAATGGTCGCGCCAAAGGTCACGGGCTGCTTACCGTGTCACCACGGGGATACATTCCGCCCGTTCCGCCACCAGCGCGGAACAGAACCGACGCGCGTCTGACAGATCGTCAAACCCCGCCGCGCGCAGGCGATAGAAGGTCCTGCCCCCGCTCTGCGCCTTCTGGATCACGCGGGATTTGCCCGACAGGTAATCTCCAAACTGCGACGACAGCCGCTCCCATTCCGAGCGCGCAATGTCTGCGCTGGCAAAAGCGCCCAATTGCGCCAGCCGCGTGCCCACAGGCAGGCTGTCAGGATCGACGTCAGTCACAGGTCCCGCAGCGGTGGGCGTGGCCCCCGGCAGGCTGCCCAAACCCGACGGCCGCAGCTTTGGCCGCAAAGACCGGCCCAACCCGCCCGTCACCGGCGCGTCCAACGGAACGGAGGCCAGCTCGGCCTCCGCCAGCGGATCCGCTTCAGGCGATGTGACACGCGCCGGGGCCTGAACCTGATCATCGGACAACGGCGTGATCGGATCGACCCCATCGGCCAGCGAATTGGCCAATGCTTCGACAGCAGCGCGTTGCAGAACTTCAGGGTCGGTTGCGGGCGCATCACCGGCTTCTGCGTTAATCTCTTGTGTCGGCGTCTGTTCCGCCGTGGGCGCTGGCGCCACGTCCTCTTGCGTCAGATCAAGCGGCGCAGGTGCCAGGATAAGCCGATCCGCCGGGGCGGAGGCCGTGCCTTGCGCGGCCACGTTGTTAACGGACAGCCCCTGGTGATCGGCAATCGCCCCGCCCGGCGTGTCGGGTTGCACCCGCATCGGGCCCTCGGCGGCCTTGATCACCGGAACGCCGCTCACGTCGCGTGTGATGGTTTTGTAAGCCCATACACTGACCCCGATCACCAGCGCCAGCGACATCGCCGCGCCAATCACGTTGATCAAGCCACCGGATTGGGCCCCGGTATTGGAATGGGTATTAGAATTCGTATTGGACTGCGTACCTGCTGCGTCAACCGCCATGCTCTGCCTCGCCTCTCAAAGAGCCGGCGTCGCACGCGCCGGTCTCACCTTGCCTCAGATCGCACCGGCTTGTTTTTTGTCGTGCGTTTACCGCATCTCGTCCGCCGGAGTTACGCCCAAGATACCAAGACCTGACGAAATAACAACGGCCACGGCGCGGGCACCTGCAATTTTCGCTTGCGTTGTGGCAACATCGCCCTCTTGCAGGAACCGCAAGCTGGCCGTGTCATTGCCCCGGTTCCACAGCGCATGCAATTCACTGGCCAGATCGTAAAGGTAGAAGGCCACGCGGTGCGGTTCATGAGACCGCGCTGCAATTTCAATAAGACGCGGCCATTCAGCCAGCTTTTTGGCCAAAGCCAGCTCCGCCTCATGCGTGTTTTGCGACAGATCGGCGGCGGCCAGTGCAGCATCGGACACATCAACACCCGCCGCCTCCGCCTTGCGCAGCACGGAAGAAATCCGCGCATGGGCGTATTGCACGTAAAAGACAGGGTTTTCCTTGGATTGCTCCAACACCTTGTCGAAATCAAAATCCAGTGGCGCGTCGTTTTTACGGGTCAGCATGACAAACCGTGTCACATCCGCGCCCACCTGATCCACCACATCGCGCAGGGTCACGAACGTGCCCGCGCGCTTCGACATCTTGAACGGCTCGCCATTCTTGTAAAGCTTCACGAGCTGCGTCAGCTTGATATCGAGCGGCACTTGGCCCTCCGACAGAGCGCTCACAGCCGCTTTCATCCGTTTGACATAGCCGCCATGGTCAGCCCCAAACACATCAATAAGCGCGTCGAACCCTCTGGAAACTTTGTCATAATGATAGGCAATGTCGGGCGCGAAATAGGTCCAGTTTCCGTCAGATTTCTTCACAGGCCGATCCACATCATCGCCATGTTCGGTGGATTTGAAGAGCGTCTGCTCGCGCGGCTCCCAATCCTCAGGCAGCTTGCCCTTGGGCGGCTCCAGCACGCCTTCATAGATCAGTCCCTTGGCCTCCAGTGCGGCCAGCGCTTCCTCAATCCGGCCCGTACCGTAAAGCGATTTCTCGGAATAAAACACGTCCATTTCGACGCCGAGCGCTGCCAGATCGGCGCGGATCAGGTCCATCATGGCGTCGGTGGAAAATTCTCGCACCTCCGTCAGCCAGTCGGCCTCATCTGCCTCCAGATAGGCATCACCCACCTTGTCCTTCAGCGCCTCGCCGACCGGGATCAAGTAGTCGCCAGGATAAGTGCCATCTTCAAAGGCCACGGCCTGCCCATGGGCTTCCAGATATCGCAGATACACAGACCGGGCGAGCACATCGACCTGCGCGCCGCCGTCGTTGATGTAGTACTCCCGCGTCACATCATAGCCCGCATAGTCCAGCAAGCTCGCCAGCGCATCGCCAAACACCGCGCCCCGCGTATGTCCCACATGCAGCGGCCCGGTGGGGTTGGCAGAGACATACTCCACATTCATTTTCCGCCCCAACCCCATGTCAGAGCGGCCAAATTCCGCGCCAGAGGTCAAGATCACGCGCATCGTGTCGTGCCAAACGCTGTCGTCCAATCGCAGGTTCAAAAACCCCGGCCCCGCCACCTCCGCACTGATGATGCGCGCGTCATCCACCAACCGCGCAGCCAGCATTTCGGCAATATCGCGCGGCTTCATCTGCGCGGGCTTGGCCAGAACCATGGCCGCATTGGTCGCCATATCCCCATGGGCTGCATCGCGCGGCGGCTCCACTGCGACGGGATCGGTGTTCAGATCACCGGGCAGATCGCCCGCGGCCTGCAACTCGGAAATGGCAGACAGCACAAGCGCGCGGATGTCGTTGAAAATATGCATATGGTGCATCCTTGGACGGTTCAGGGCCGATTCCGGGTCGGTTTATCACCGCCATGGCCAAGGTCAACGCGCGAGTGTCAAAGCAGGATGGGGGCCAGCCCCCAACGCCGAAACGCAAGGCGTTTCAACGCCCCCGCTATATGCGAGAGGGCTTTGCCCCCTCGCGCTCCCACTATATGCGAGAGGGCTTTGCCCCCTCGCGCTCCCCCAGGATATTTATGGCAAAAAGAAACAGCCTGCCTTTCTTCTTGCTTCAAATATCCCCGCCGGAGGCATGAAATCTTTTAGTCCGTGCGCCAAAACGGCGCGCGTTTGTCGAAAAACGCACCAATTCCTTCCGCAGCTTCCGGATCCTCCCAGGCATCGATCAAGGCCGCGATCGACATTTCGATCACCGCGTCGTCGATCACCGGGCCCAGCTGCCGCAAAAGCGCCTTTGACCGCGCCACGGCACCAGGCGCGCAGTCCAAATAGGGCGCGACCTCGGCCTCCACCGCCGCATCGAGCGCCTCAATTGGTACGGCGCGGCTCAAGAGACCCAGCTCCACCGCGCGGGCCGCATCCATGCGCGCGCCCGACATGAAGACCTGCCGCGCCCGCGCCTCCCCCATGCGGGCGCAGACATACGGGCCAATGGTGGCCGGGATCAGCCCAAGCCGCGTCTCGGTCAGCGCCATTTCCACACTATCCGCGCCAATGACCGCGTCACACACGCTCACCATCCCCACCCCGCCGCCAAACGCATTGCCATGCACGCGCCCGATCAGCGGTTTGGGCAGCGTGTTCAATGCCTGTAACATGCGCGCAAGCTTTGTTGCCTCGGCCGCGCGATCCTCAGGTTTGGCGTCAAACTGATCCCTCATCCAGCCCAGATCACCGCCTGCGCAAAAGCTTTTGCCCTTGGCCGCTAGGACCACCACCCGCACGCTGTCATCTGATCCCAGCCGATCTGCGACCCGCGTCAGATCCGCAATCATCTGACCGGAGAGCGCATTGTGCTTGTCTTCCCGGTCGAGCCAAAGCGTGACCACGCCTCGCCCGTCCGGCACCAGATCCAGCGTGTCATACATCGCCCAACTCCTTACCATGATCGACCAGCCAATCCTGATAGACCCACACCATCCGGTCCACGAACCACACCTTCGGCAGGACCGCCAGCACGATCCCGAAAAGCGTCCAATCCAGCCGCAACTGCCACAGCCCTAGCCCGAAGAACACCACGCCGGGTACAGACATCGCAGTGAGGACCGCGGCCCAGGCTTTGTGATGGCCGCGCACTTCATTTCTGCGGTTGATCCAGACCTGTTCCCCCAACACACCGCGGGACGCCCAATTGTCCAGGGACCGGGGCGGCGCGAACACCCTTGGGTTAAGCCAGTTCCACACCAGGACCAACGCGATAAGGCACAACGCCCACGGCCCCACCCAAACCCGCGACCAGATCGCCAGCGCCAATAGCGGCAGCACGGTGAAACGGGTGTAACAGGACAACGGGTTGGCATGGCGCGCCCACACCGCGTCACTCATCCCCATCACCCGTTCCGCCCAGTGATAAAGGTCAGCCATGATCGCCCCGCATGGTCCGGGCCAGTGCGGAGGCCTCCGCCAGCACATCCGCGTCCAAGCCTGTCTTATACCCAAGCGACGTCAACCGTGCATGCACCGCATCTGTCGCCACATGCCCCGCCGCGCCCGGTGCATAGGGGCAGCCCCCCAGACCCGCAATCGCGGCATCGAAGACGCGCAACCCATGGTCCAGTGACACCTCGATATTGGCCAGCGCCCGACCGGCCGTATCATGGTAATGACCCGCCAGGCGCCCAACCGGCACCACGCCCGTCACCGCACGCAACATCGCGTCAATCCGCTCCGGCGTCCCCTGCCCGATCGTGTCACCCAGAGAAATTTCATAGCACCCCATCTCAAAGAGCATCTCACTTACCCGCGCCACGGCACCGGGATCCACCGGCCCGTCATAGGGGCAATCGCTGACGCAAGACACATACCCGCGCACCGGCAACCCGGCGGCACGACCCGCATCCACAACCTTTTGAAATCGCGCCAGACTTTCTTCGATGGTCGCGTTGATATTGGCCTTGGAAAACCCTTCCGAGGCCGACCCGAACACAGCGATCTCAGTGGCCCCCGCCGCACGCGCCCCCTCAAACCCGCGCATATTGGGCGTGAGCGCGGCGTAGCTGACCCCATCGGCACGCGCGATCCCCGCCAGAACGTCGGCCCCATCGGCCATTTGCGGCACCCATTTTGGGCTGACAAAACTGGCCACCTCAATGCGGGCAAACCCCGCACGGCTGAGGCAATCCACCAGCGCGATCTTGTCGTGCGTCGGGATGAACTCCGCCTCGTTCTGCAATCCATCCCGTGGGCCCACCTCAAAGATCTCGACCCGCTCACCCATCGCGCAATGCCTCCAGATCGGGCTTGGTGGCGCGCGCCGCCGGATGCGCGGCCATGGCCGTTGACCAAGCCAGCAGCCCCGGCCTGTTTGCCACCATCTCCTCCAGTTCAGGAACCATCAGCGCGTAGTCCATCATGGGCCACAGGTGACAATCCGCCAGCGTCAGGTTACCTGAACGCAGCACCTGTGACGTGAGCGCCTCCAGCGCATCCAGCACCCTTGGTGCGGCCGCAACCCCTTTGGCCCGCTCGGTTTCGTCCACCGGATCACCGAGGAGCGGATTGAACACATGCTGCGCTGCCGCTTGCCGCACCAGAGGCCAGTAAAAGTAGCTGTCCGCAATCGACATGACCTGCCGCATCCGCGCGGCCTGTTGCGGATCCAGCGGTTGCAGGCGCGGCTCTGGGATCACCGCCTCCAGATAGTCCAGAATGGCTTGCGTTTCATAGATCGCAAAGCGGTCCACACGCAGTGCAGGCACGCGCAGAAACGGATGCACCACCGCCACCGCGCTGGCATCGCTTGGGTCAAAAGGATCCATTTCTTCAAAGGCATAAGTGGCATTCTTTATGTGCATCGCCATGCGCACAGTGCGGGTGTACACACTGAAGATGTAGCCAAAAAGAACCACCTAATCCGCCTCCAGACGCACAAGCGGGGCCCCTGCGCTCACTTGCGCGCCTTCCGCCACCAACACCTCCGCCACGACCCCGCCGCTGGCCGCCAGCAGGGCATGTTCCATCTTCATTGCCTCCAACACGGCAAGCCGGTCCCCGCGCTGCACCACCTGCCCGGGTGCGGCGCCCAACCATTTGACCAGCCCCGGCATCGGGGCTTCAATCACATCCGCGCCCGCGCCCATATCGGCCTGACGTGCCAGCGGATGGATCCGATCAAAGCGCTGTCCGAAGCCTGCAAAAACCGTGACATGATCGGGTGTCACCACCGCCTCGGCGGCCACGCGCCCATTCAATGTCCAACGCCCATCCACTCGGCGAGCCTTGATCACTTGATCCCCAAGATCCACGTCATGCGCATCCGCGGAAAGGCTCGCCACGCGTGCGACGATCTCTTCCTCGTCCCGCCGCAACCGCACCTGACGCCAAAGCGGGGACCACAGGGCAAAACCCGTTTCAACCCCAGCCTGGTCCAACAGGCCGTCCGCGGCCAAGAACGCCAAAGCAACCTCATCCGGCGCAGGATCTTTCGCCACGATCAGCGCCTCCAGATCGCGCTCAATCAAACCTGTATCCACATCACCCGCCGCAAAGCCAGCGTGATCGGCCAAAGCGCCAAGAAAACTAAGATTGGTCACGGTTCCCGCCACCTGAGTGCGCCTCAATCCAGCTGACAATTGCCGCAGAGCCACCGCCCGCGTGGGGCCATAAGATATCAGCTTGGCGATCATCGGGTCGTAATACGGACTGATGTCATCACCTGAACGCACGCCCGTATCCGCCCGTAATCCTTGGGGAAACGCCAAATGGTCGACCCGTCCCGTTGCAGGCAAAAATCCTTTGGGCACATCTTCCGCATAAAGCCGGGCTTCAAAGGCATGGCCGGTGATCGACAGCTCCTCTTGGGCCAATGGCAGCCCTTCACCACTGGCCACGCGCAATTGCCATTCCACCAGATTGACGCCTGTGATCGCCTCCGTCACCGGGTGTTCCACTTGCAAACGCGTGTTCATTTCCATGAAGAAGAACCCGTCTTCACGCAGCCCATTGGCGCTATCGACGATAAACTCCACCGTGCCCGCGCCGGAGTACCCTATTGCCTCCGCCGCCCGCACCGCCGCCTGCCCCATGGTGGCGCGCATATGCTCCGTCATGCCCGGCGCAGGGGCTTCTTCGACCACCTTCTGATGGCGTCGCTGCAGCGAACAGTCCCGCTCAAACAAATGCACCGCCCGGGTGCCATCGCCGAAAACCTGCACTTCGATATGGCGGGGCTTGCCCACGAATTTTTCAATCAATACCGCATCATTGCCAAAAGCGGTGCGCGCCTCGCCCCGCGCCGCATCCAACGCATCGGCAAAATCGCCCTGCGTCTCTACAAGCCGCATCCCCTTGCCACCACCACCCGCCACGGCCTTGATCAACACCGGATAGCCGATCCGGCCCGCCTCTTCCGTCAAAAGCGCATCCGCCTGATCCGCCCCGTGATAGCCCGGCACCACCGGCACGCCCGCATCTACCATTGCGCGCTTGGCGGCATCCTTCAGCCCCATCGCCCGGATCGCCGCCGCTGACGGCCCGATAAAGATCAGCCCCGCCGCCTCTACGGCTTCTACAAACTCCGGGTTCTCACTCAGAAACCCATAACCCGGATGGATCGCCTGCGCGCCCGTGGCCAGTGCGGCCTCAATGATCCGGTCCCCGCGCAAATAGCTCTCTGTCGGGGCCGCGCCGCCGATATGCACCGCTTCATCGGCCATCGCCACATGCCGCGCGCCCGCATCCACATCCGAATACACCGCAACACAGCGCACCCCCAACTGCTGCGCCGTCTCCATCACGCGACAGGCAATCTCGCCCCGGTTGGCGATCAGAATGGTGTCAAACATGCCCCATCCCCCGCGTCATCTGTCCAAAAATGGTCAATTCCCAGCCATGCGGCGGGCACCGACGTAATACCGACGCGATACCGACGTGATACCGACACGCTATTTCACATCCGAAACAGGCCAAACCGCGTCTCCTCAATCGGGGCATTCAGCGCCGCGCGCAACGACAGGGACAGCACGGCGCGCGTCTTGCGCGGATCAATCACCCCGTCATCCCAAAGCCGGGCCGAGGCATAAAGCGGGTGGGATTGCTCTTCGAACATGTCAATGGTGGGCTGCTTGAACGCGGCCTCGTCCTCGGCGGACCAAGTTTCCCCTTTCCGTTCAATGGCTTGCCGCTTTACCGTGGCCAGCACGCCAGCGGCTTGCTCGCCCCCCATGACGGAAATGCGCGAGTTGGGCCAAGACCACATGAAGTTCGGGCTATAAGCCCTTCCACACATGCCATAATTCCCTGCCCCAAAGGATCCGCCCACGACCATGGTCACCTTGGGCACGGCGCTTGTCGCCACCGCCGTCACCATCTTCGCCCCGTGCCGCGCAATGCCTTCGTTCTCATAGGCCTGCCCCACCATGAAACCAGTGATATTCTGAAGAAAAACCAAAGGGATACGCCGCTGCGAACACAGCTCCACAAAATGCGCGCCCTTCTGCGCGCTCTCCGAAAAGAGCACGCCATTATTGGCAATAATCCCCACCGGGCAGCCCTCAATATGGGCAAAGCCGCACACCAGCGTCTCCCCGAATCGCGCCTTGAACTCATCAAAGCGTGACCCATCCACCACCCGTGCGATCACCTCGCGAATGTCATAGGGCGTCCGCAGCCCCGCAGGCACCGCGCCCAGCAGCTCTTCAGGGTCATAAGCGGGCGGCTCTGGCCTGGCCCATGCCACCGTCTCCGGCACCCGCCAGTTGAGCCCCGCCACCGCCCGCCGCGCCAGCGCTAGCGCATGGGTGTCATCCTCGGCCAGGTAATCCGCCACGCCCGACAGCCGCGTGTGCACATCGCCCCCGCCCAGGTCTTCTGCACTGACCTCTTCGCCCGTGGCGGCCTTCACCAACGGCGGGCCAGCAAGGAAGATAGTGCCTTGATCGCGAACGATAATTGTCACATCCGACATAGCGGGCACATAGGCCCCACCGGCGGTGCAAGATCCCATCACCACGGCGATCTGCGGGATCCCCGCCGCGCTCATCTGCGCTTGATTGTAAAAGATCCGGCCAAAGTGGTCACGGTCGGGAAACACCTCATCCTGATTGGGCAAATTGGCCCCGCCACTGTCCACCAGATAAAGGCAAGGCAGCCGACATTGCGCGGCAATCTCCTGCGCGCGCAGGTGTTTTTTGACGGTCATGGGGTAGTAGGTGCCGCCCTTCACCGTCGCATCATTGCACAGGATCATGCAATCAGTGCCCTCAACCCGGCCGACACCGGCCACCACGCCTGCCGCCGGGGCCGCACCGTCGTAAAGCCCATGGGCCGCCGTCGCCCCCACTTCCAGAAAGGCAGACCCAGGATCCAGCAGCGCCGCCACGCGGTCCCGCGGCAACATTTTGCCCCGCCCCACATGGCGATCCCGAGCGGCATCACCCCCGCCTGCCTGCGCGGCCTCAGCAGCCTCTACAACCACCTGCAAGGCCTCAAGATGCGCGGCCCGGTTGGCCTTGAAATCCTCAGACGTGGTCAGGACATTTGATGTCAGTTTCATCGGCTCACCTCCGCGACCGCACGGGCTTTCAGGTCTTTGCGGATAATCTTGCCTGTGACCGTCATTGGCAACGCATCTGAGAAGGCAATTTCCCTTGGATATGAATAGCTTGCCAGCCGTTCTTTGACAAAGTTCTGCAAGACAGACGCATGGGCTTCCGTCCCCTCGACCCCGGGCTTCAACACGACATAAGCTTTCACAATCTCCGTCCGCAGCGCACAGGGTTTGCCCACCACGCCCACTGTCGCGACAGAAGGATGTTTCAGCAGGCAATCCTCGATCTCTGCGGGTCCGATGCGGTAGCCAGAGGAAGTGATCACATCATCCTCCCGCCCTATGAAACGCAGATAGTCACCGTCCCAAACGCCACGGTCACCGGTCAGCATCCAGTCGCCTCGGAACTTCTCCGCCGTGTCCTCGGGCCGGTTCCAATAGCCGAGCATCATTGAGGCCGATCCGCGCCGCACCGCGATGTCACCCTCGCCCTCGGTCGGCTGGCCCGCCTCATCCAGCACCGCAAGTTCGTGCCCCGGCACAGCACGCCCGAGGCAGCCTGGCTGAGGCGCGAAGAGCGCGCCACAGCTCGACGCCACCATGTTGCATTCGGTCTGGCCATAGAACTCATTGATCGTCAGGCCAAAGGCGTCGCGCCCCCAGTCCAGCATTTCAGCGCCCAGAGGCTCGCCCCCGCTCGCCACGGATCGAAGCCCCGACAGATGACAATCAGCCGCCTTCAGCATGCGCAAGGCCGTGGGCGGAAAAAACACATTTTTAACAGCACCTTCGCGAACAACCTTCAGACAGGTGTCCACGTCGAACTTCGCCATCCGGGTGGCCACCACCGGCACGCCCAAGGCCAGCCCTGGCATCAGCACATCAAAGAGCCCGCCAATCCAGGCCCAATCGGCAGGCGTCCACAGGCAATCACCTGGCTGACCAAGGAAACCATGGCTCATCTCCACCCCCGGCAAA
>JBCCAJ010000315.1:0-4081 GCA_039814845.1 Pseudomonadota bacterium
CCTTTCCGCGCCATTTGCGCACGTTAGAAAGGATTGGAGCGGGTAACGGGAATCGAACCCGTAACTTAAGCTTGGGAAGCTCGCGTGATACCTTTTCACCATACCCGCAGCGCGACCTTTCACATATTTTAGCGCAGCTTAAGGGTCAAGCACCGCCGACGACGTTTTGCACAAAACGCTCGCGTTCCATCTTTTTCGAAAGACTTGGGCAAAAGACGCCAAACCGCAGAATGATGTCGTGACTTTTTCCCGATCTTCTTTATGACAGGAAAACAATTTTCTTTAGGTGAAACACCACACATGCTGACAGACATTTTCGGGGCCGACTTAATCGCACAGCTGACCCCACCCCGCGTTTACGTCCACTTCGCCCTTTTGTTTTACGTTCTTGGCTTTCTGACCCGTGATGAATTGATCCTACGCGCGCAGGTGCTTGCGGGCACGATCTTCTACATTCTCTACTACTACTTCATCTCCGACGTCCCGCTGTGGGAGGCGATCTGGGGCTCGCTCGCCATTGCGGCGGCCAATATTTATTCCTCCTACATCATCATCTACGAACGCTCGACCCTGGGGATGAGCGCGGGCGAGCGCACGCTCTTTGAGAATTTCCACACCCTACGCCCCGGCCATTTCCGGCGCATCATGAAGAAAGCGACACGCTGGCGTGTGGAGGAAGACACTGAATTGCTGACGCGCGATATCCCTGTGGATAAGCTCTATTTCGTGCATTCCGGTGAGGTGGAGATTCGGCGCGGCAACAAGGCTGCAACCCTTGAACACGGACATTTCCTCGGTGAGTTGGCGTTTCTCAAAGGCACGCCCGCTTCCGCCACCGTCACGGCCAAACCGGGCGCGGAAGTGATCATGTGGGATCAGGAAACGCTCAAAAAAATCATGGACAAATCCCCCACCATCTCCAATGCGATCCTGGCGCTTTTCAACGAAGACCTGGCGACAAAATTACTGGCTAGCTGGCCGGAGGATAAGGTCGTAAAAACCGCGTGACACTTTGGTGACGCGCGAGGGGAAAAGATGAGTATTGCAGTCTTTGGGCTGGGCTCCATGGGCTATGGCATGGCCAGGTCCTGCGTGGCGGCGGGCTTGCCCACCTACGGCTTTGACGTGGTGGCTGAGAATGTCGCACGGTTTGCGGATGAGGGCGGCAAAACCGGCGATCTGTCCGACATCGCGCACACGCTCAGTGCTGCCGTCGTGGTTGTTCTGAATGCTGCGCAGGTGGAAGATGTGCTTTTTGGTACATCCGGCGTCGTGCCCCTGTTGCCCCAAGGCGCCGTCGTGATGGCCTGCGCCACGGTGCCACCAGACTTTGCCAAAGATATGGAAACCCGCTGCGCCGCGCACGGTGTGCACTACCTCGATGCGCCCATATCCGGCGGGTCGGTGAAGGCCGGTCTGGGCCAGTTGGGCATCATGGCCTCAGGCAGCGCAAAGGCTTTCGCCGCAGCCAAACCCGTTCTTGATGCCACGGCCGAAACCGTCTTCACCCTAGGCGATACGGCAGGGGCCGGATCGGCCATGAAAGCCGTCAACCAACTGCTCGCGGGCGTCCACATCGCCACCATGGCCGAGGCGCTGACCTTCGGCATCACCCAAGGCATCGACCCGGAGACATTCACCCAAGTCATCACCAAATGCGCGGGCAATTCCTGGATGCTGGAAAACCGCGCACCCCATATCGTGGCGGGTGATTACGCGCCCCATAGCCAAGTCAATATCTGGCCCAAGGACCTTGGCATCGTGCTTCAGGCCGCTCAGGCTGCAGGCTTTGACGCTCCCATCACCAAAACCGCGCTTGCACGGTATGCCCGCGCGGTTGAGATGGGTCTGGGACAGGAAGACGACGCCGCTGTGGCCAAGGTCTATGCCGCTGAGGCCGGCGTCACGCTTCCGGGCGAACCATCATGAAACTGGGCTGCATCGGCGACGATTTCACCGGCTCCAGCGATCTGGCCAACACGCTGGCCAAGCAGGGGATGCGCACGGTGCAATATACCGGCATCCCCAACACGAATGCCGCGCCGGAGGTGGAGGCGGGCGTCATCGCTCTCAAATCCCGCTCCATCCCGGCATCCGATGCCGTGGCCCAGTCGGTGGCCGCGCTCGATTGGCTCCGCGCCCAGGGCTGTCGTCAGTTTTTCTTCAAATACTGCTCCACGTTCGATTCAACGCCCGAAGGCAATATCGGACCCGTCGCCGATGCGCTGGCCGATGCGTTGGGGACGGATACCGTGATCGTCTGCCCCGCCTTTCCGGGCACGGGGCGGTCGCTTTATCAAGGGCACCTGTTCGTCGGTGATCGCCTGCTGCATGAAAGCGGGATGGAAAACCATCCTCTGACCCCGATGACAGATCCCGACCTGCGTCGCTGGCTTGCGCTTCAGACACCCAATGCGGTGGGGCATGTGCCCGCTCAGATCGTGTTTCAGGGGGCAGAGGCGATCCACTCTGCCGTCGCCGCGCAAACCGCACGCCACATCATCGTCGACGCCATCCGCGATGAGGACCTGATGGAAATTGGTGCTGCGGCGCGCGATCTCAAACTCATCACCGGCGGCTCCGGCGTTGCCCTTGGTCTGCCCGCCAATTTCGGCTGCACCCCCGGAACGCCCCCCTGGCAAAGCCAACCGGGCAAAGCATTGGCACTGTCCGGCTCTTGCTCCAACGCCACCCGCGCCCAAGTTGCCCATCACGCGGCGCGCCACCCCACGCGGGAATTGACCGCGGCTGAAATCATAGACCGACAAGTCACACCCGATGACGCGCTCGCCTGGGCGCTTGAGGCAGGCGGCCTGCCCCTGATCTACACCTCCGCTGATCCCGCCACGGTCGCAGAAGTGCAAAACCAGTACGGCCGCGACAAAGCTGCCGCCGCGATTGAAGGCTTCTTCGCCACCCTTGCCCAGCAAGCCGTCACCGCCGGCATCACCCGCATCATCACCGCAGGCGGCGAAACCTCTGGCGCGGTGGTTGGGGCATTGAACCTGTCACAGTTGACCATCGGGCCAGAGATTGACCCCGGCGTGCCCGCCCTGCGCGCAAGCCCCACCCTTGTGGTCGTGCTCAAATCAGGGAACTTTGGGGCGAACGACTTTTTTGAAAAAGCAGACAGGGTGCTTGGCGAATGAGAGACAGCAAACTCCGCGAAGAAATGTGCGTGCTTGCGGCCTCGCTGTATGAGCGCGGGTACACCCATGGCAGCACCGGCAATATCTCCGCTCGCACAGAAGATGGCGGGCTGCTCGTCTCCCCCACCGGGACCAGCTTTGGCCAGCTTGACCCGGCACGGCTCAGCCGGTTTGACGCACGCGGTGAGCACGTGGGTGGTGATCAGCCTACCAAGGAAATGCCGCTACACACGGCCTTTTACGACACCCGCCCCGGCACAGGCGCGGTGGTGCACCTGCATTCACCATACGCTATCGCATGGTCTATGATGCCGGGGCATGACGCCGATAATTTTCTGCCCCCGCTCACACCTTATGCCATCATGCTTTTGGGCCGGGTGAAGCTGCTGCCTTTCTTTCTGCCGGGCGACGATGCAATGGGGCAGGCCGTGCGCGCTTTGGCGGGCAAACGCTCTGCCGTGATGCTGGCCAGCCATGGCTCTGTCGTCGCGGGCAAATCTGTTGCAAGCGCCTGCAACGCCATTGAGGAATTGGAGGCCACGGCCCGCCTCGCGATGATGACACGCGACATGGAGCCCACGCAGCTGACGGATGACCACGTCCAAGCGCTTGTAGAAAAATTCAACGTGGAATGGGAGGATTGATCCGCTTTTCCGCAAATCTGGGCTTTCTTTGGCAGGATCGGCCCTTGCCGGATGCCATCCATGCCGCGAAGGCCGCGGGCTTTGACGCCGTTGAGGTCCATTGGCCCTATGACACGTCCGTGGACCAGGTGACCGCCGCCTTGGACGAAACCGGCCTGCCCCTGCTCGGCCTCAACACAGTGCGCGGCGCGCCGGGTGAAAACGGGCTCTCTGCCTTGCCGGGCCGTGAAGGGGACGCCCGCACCGCCATTGATCAGGCCATAGCCTATGCCGATCAAGTCGGCGCAG
>JBCCAJ010000503.1:0-1975 GCA_039814845.1 Pseudomonadota bacterium
AACTGCGTGACCTGTTGGCGCGGCTGGTTCTTCTCGGCAAACGCGAGGTGAATATTTGGCCGGTCAAAGCCGTGCAGAAAAGTGGTCGGGGCCTGCCCGTCGAACAGCTTTTCCACAATCTCTTCGCGGGTCTCAGCGTCGGCGGTGGCGGTGAACGCAGCGAGAGGCACGTTCAACGCCCGGCGCAGTTCACCAATCCGCAGGTAGTCCGGGCGAAAATCATGACCCCACTGAGACACACAATGCGCCTCATCCACCGCGATCATGTTGACCCCGATCCGCCGCAGCATTCCCATCGCGGACCCTGCAGCAAGGCGTTCCGGCGCGATGTACAAAAGCTTCATCCGCCCGGCGTGAAGCGCCTCCCATACCTCATCGGTTTCTTCCTCGGTGTTGCCAGAGGTCAGGGCGCCTGCCTCAACACCCACGGCCTTAAGCGCGCGGACCTGATCGCGCATCAGGGCAATAAGGGGGGAGATCACGACCGTCACACCGTCGCGCATCAAGGCGGGCAGTTGGAAGCACAGCGACTTACCGCCACCGGTGGGCATTATGGCGAGTGTCGGCGTGCCCGCGGCCACGGTATGGACAATCTCCTCCTGCCCTGGCCGGAAATCTGTGAATCCAAAGATATCGTGCAGGAGCGTGGCAGCGCTTTGCATCATGGCCCTCAAGTATCGAAGAGGTAGGGCACTATGGCCTGACCCGTAAATTTTTATCTATCCGCTCTTAGGTGTGAATCTCGCACACTAAGATTCGGTAAACAAGGCCGGGTCAGGTCGGAATTTTAGGCAAATGCCGAGATGTTGTTGATCAGAATAATCCGCAGCGCATAGACCCCGATCAGCGCCACAAGCGGCGCCAGATCAATCCCCGACATGGGCGGTAGAATGCGCCGGATCGGGCGATAGAGCGGCTCCAACAGACGCGTCAGACCATCCCAGATCTGGCTCACCAAAGGCTGGCGCAAGTTCAACACCTGAAACTGAATGAGCCAGCTCATGATCACTTGGATGATGATCAAAAACCAAACCAGATCGAGGATCAGCATCAGGATCTGAAAAAGCGACAGCATGGGCGGCTTCCTTGAGACTTACTTTCCGAAACACCTATGCGGGCCAGTCTAGAATCGCAAGCTTTACGCTAGGTTTAGGTTGACGCTATGCCGGGCCAACGTCACCTCAGTCAGGCCAACACCGAGGTTTCCCTTTATGTATCCTGTCATCCGAATGATCGCGCAATACATCAAAGTTCGCCGCATGCCGAAGCTTGGGCCGCTAGAAACGCATGTGTCGCATCACACCTGCCTGCCGTGGGATATCGATATTTTCATGGAGCTTAACAACGGTCGGACATTGACGCTTTATGATCTGGGGCGCATTCCGTTCGCGGTGCGCACCGGGCTCGATGTGTTGCTGCGGCAGCGCAAATGGGGCCTGACGGTGGCGGGCGTGGCCGTGCGCTATCGCCGCCGCATCCGAATGTTTGAGAAGATAGAGATGAATTCGCGGTTGGTGTCGTGGGATGAGCGGTTCTTCTATATCGAGCAATCCATGTGGAAGACGAATGGCGACTGCGCCAACCACGCGATGTTTCGTACGGCGGTGACGGATCGCAACGGGATCGTGTCGCCGCATCTTATTGCCGAGGCCATGGGCGTGACTGAGGGCGCGCCTCCGTTGCCGCCGTCTTTCGTGGCATGGTCCCAAGCGGAAGACGCGCGCGTCTGGCCACCTGAACGCGCCTGATTGTAGGGTTTTCAGGCCGCGGCCTTGCCAGCCTGCGTGGGAACCTGTCTAGTCTGACGTCAGAGACAGGGGGCCAGCATGGCGGCGCGCAAACGGATCTGGGGCTGGTTCTTTTTCGACTGGGCAAGTCAGCCTTATTCGACCCTTTTGATCACGTTCATCTTCGCGCCCTATATCAAGGAAATCATCGGCGATGGCGCGCAGGCGCAGGCCACGTGGGGGTTCAC
>JBCCAJ010000169.1:0-6126 GCA_039814845.1 Pseudomonadota bacterium
GCTCAAACGGATCAATGACTTGAGCCCGTGCGGGAAAAGGGGCAAGAATTGGACAAAATTGAGGCAACCCGGGCACAAAGCCGGGATCAAGTTGGAATAAGAGCGTGGCATCGCACCATGTTCAGCCGGTTTGAGGGTAAAAGAGCAGTGGTTTCACAGTTGGTCAGCGCGCTTGTGCGTGCCTGCCTGATGGCAGGTTTGGTGGTGACACCGGCACTTTTGTTGCCGTCTGTTGCGGCCGACACGGCGCAGATTGTTGTGGTGATCGCGCTTCTGGCCGCGCTGCTGACCTTTATGGAATATTTTGGCAAATACCCGTCCATCGTGGAATTCCGCTTTGCCGCGCCATTCAATCGCCTCAAATTCGTTGGACTTGCAATCTCAGTTCTGGTTCTGTCGCTGATCATGCGCGGGCAGACGGACCCCAGCGGCGCGTCGATCTTTTTGACGGGCGCGGGCGAACGCATTGGTGAGATGGTTGATTTTCCATTCTCCCCCGTGCGCCTTGTCGTCTTGATGTTGCCCTATGATGCATCTTCGCAGCTGATCATGGATGTACGTACGGCGGCGGGTGTGTCTTATCTGGTGTCCTTGGTGATGATCGTGGCCTTCATGATTATCACGTGGGTCTTCAACTGGCCCATGGGCCGAGGCAAGTTCAACGTTTGGGTGAACCTGCCCTTGTTTGATCCCACACGAGGCGGTGACGTGGTCGAACGCCTTCGCCGCGATGCGGGCTTTAACCTTGTGTTAGGGATTTTGCTGCCATTCATCATACCGACGATGATCAAGGCCGCCTCTGACGTTGTGGGCGTGGTGTCCTTTGAGAATGCGCAAACGATGATCTGGACGATGACGGCATGGGCCTTTCTTCCTGCCTCTATGTTTATACGTGGGCTCGCGCTGGCGCGTGTGGCCGATCTGATCGCGGCCAAGCGCGCGCGCGTGCATGCCCGGGGCGAGGCCAGAGAACAGCGCGCTTAAGCCTTTTTTTCACGTTTTGGGTTCTCTTTGCGGGGTTCGCCTCGTCCGAGACCATTCGCATTGCCACCTACCACACGGAATTGTCCCGCAAGGGCCCCGGCCTTTTGCTGCGCGACATTCTCAAAGGGGAGGACGCGCAGGTTGATGCGGTGGCAGCCGTGATTGCCGAGATCGCTCCGGATATCCTGGTGCTGCAGGGCATTGATTATGATCTCGATCTTGCGGCCCTGACGGCGTTGTGCGATCGCATCGAGGATGAGGGCGTGATTTTTCCTTATACCTTTGCGCGTCCGCCCAATGCCGGGCTGCCCTCAGGGGTGGATATGGATGGGGACGGACGTCTGGGGGAGCCTGAGGATGCCCATAGCTATGGCTGGTTCACGGGCGAAGGCGGACAGGCAATTCTGTCGCGGTTCGCGATTGATGAAGGTAAGGCGCAAGATTTCGGCGGCATGCTCTGGTCGGAGATGCCCTCACCCCTTTGGCCGGAGGACCCGTTGCCGGGTCAGGATGTGCAGCGCCTGTCGAAATCCGGCCATTGGATCCTGCCGGTTGAGGTCGGGGAGACCCGCCTGACCCTCATGAGTTTTCACGCCACTACACCTGTCTTTGACGGGCCAGAGGATCGCAATGGGCGGCGCAACCATGATGAGATCCTGTTTTGGCAGCACGTGTTGGATGGCAAGATTGGCATCGCACCTGAAGGGCCCTTCGTGATCGCGGGGAATGCCAATCTGGACCCGTCAGATGGGGAAGGGCGCAGGGCGGTAATCCGGGGTTTGCTGAATGATCCACGCGTGCAGGACCCAGAGCCGCGCGGGTCGGGCGCGGCCAATACGCCGGGACATGTGGGGGATCCGAAGTTGGATACGGTGTCTTGGTCGGGTGTCGGGAATTTGCGGGTGAGCTATGTTTTGCCCTCCGCCGATCTGACGGTCACCGGATCGGGCGTGCATTGGCCGCTTGACGACGAGACGGTGGCGACGGCCAGTCGGCATAGGCTGGTTTGGGTTGACGTTGTGATTGAGTAAATCTGCACTTCCAGCAATCTGAGCAAGCCGTTTCAAATCAAAGTACCGCCTGATTGGCAAAATCAGTCCGCGCTGGTCCGCCCCCACGGGGCGGCTCGTGCACATAGGCAAGGAATGCCACCGGTTCAGGCGAACTCGTTTTCTTGACGCCCTTGGGCCTAAAGGCTAGGCGATGGACAACAAGAACCAACTTCAAGGACGCCGCCGATGACCACCCGTTCCCTTCTTATCCTGCCCGGTGATGGCATTGGCCCCGAAGTGATGGCCGAGGTGCGCAAAGTGATCGACTGGTTCGGTGCCAAGCGCGACCTGGCTTTTGAGGTGAGTGAAGACCTTGTGGGTGGCGCGGCCTATGACGCCCATGGCGTGCCGCTCCATGATGACACGATGGCGCGCGCGCAAGAGGTGGACGCGGTTCTTCTGGGGGCCGTGGGCGGACCGAAATACGACACGCTCGATTTCTCGGTGAAGCCCGAACGCGGCTTGCTGCGGCTGCGCAAAGAGATGGACTTGTTTGCCAATCTGCGCCCGGCGCAGTGCTTTGACGCATTGGCGGATTTTTCCTCGTTGAAGCCTGAGGTGGTTTCCGGCCTCGACATCATGATCGTGCGGGAGCTGACATCGGGTGTCTATTTCGGCGAACCGCGTGGAATTTTCGAGGAAGGCAATGAGCGTGTCGGCATTAACACGCAGCGATATACCGAAAGCGAGATTGACCGCGTGGCGCGATCGGCCTTTGAGCTGGCCCGGCGGCGGAACAGCAAGGTCTGTTCGATGGAAAAGGCCAATGTGATGGAATCTGGCATCCTCTGGCGTGAGGTGGTCCAGAAGGTGCATGATGAGGACTACCCGGATGTGGAACTGTCCCACATGTATGCTGACGCCGGCGCAATGCAGCTCTGCCGCTGGCCCAAGCAGTTTGACGTGATCCTGACCGACAACCTCTTTGGCGATATCCTCTCAGACACCGCCGCGATGCTAACGGGTTCGCTTGGTATGCTGCCCTCGGCCAGCCTGGGCGCGCCGATGAATGGTGGCCGGCCCAAGGCGCTTTATGAACCTGTGCATGGGTCTGCCCCTGATATTGCTGGCGAAGGCAAGGCCAACCCCATCGCCTGCATTCTCAGCTTTGCCATGGCGCTGCGCTATTCTTTTGATCAGGGAGACGAGGCGACCCGACTGGAAACGGCGATTGAGACGGTTCTGGCAAATGGCGCGCGGACGGCTGATCTGATCGGGGAGGAGGGCACCAGCCCGATGACCACCTCGCAGATGGGTGATGCAATCCTTGCTGCCCTTGACGAAAGCCTGTGATCGAAGCGCGCTCTTACCGGCCAGAGGACGCAGACGCGTTCCTTGATCTTTATCGTGAATGCCTGGGCTACTACCGGGTGCGTGCGGCCTCGGACGCGCAAGAGCGCCGCATTCTGAAGATGCTGGAGGATCAGCGGCACATGTCCTGCCTGATGGCCGTGGAGGGCAACCTGGCGCTGGGCTTTGCCGCTTGGACACTGACCTTTCCGGCGGGCACGGATATGGCGCTTTATATGAAAGAGCTCTTCGTCAGTGAGGTGGCCCGGGGCCGTGGGGTGGGGCGCACGCTGATGGCCGGGCTGGTGCGCATTGCTGAGGCCGAAGGGTGCAGCCGCGTGGATTGGCAGACGGACAAGGACAATGCCGGGTCGCAGGCCTTCTATGCAAGGGTGGAGGCACCGGTTTTTGACAAGGTCACTTACCGCGTGCAAGCAGACGATTATCAGGCGTTTCTGTCACGACTTGAGGGGTGAGAGCAGGGGCATTCAACCCTTGCCAAGGCGCGCCGGTGGGCGTATCCCCCGCACAGTCGGAGTGTAGCTCAGCCTGGTAGAGCACTGTCTTCGGGAGGCAGGGGCCGGAGGTTCGAATCCTCTCACTCCGACCATTTCACGGGTCATTTACATCGCTAAGCCCGCGCGTGTAGCGTGGCGTGAGCCAACCCCCAGGCGGGTCAGCTATATCTGTGGGAATGTTGGAGTTTGCCCTATGTCTGAGGCCGTTTTGCCGGACAACTTTCAATTCATGCGCGCGATCAAGGTGGAGGCCCTGTGCCCGACCTTTTTGCGCGTGACGTTGCAGGGAGAAGATGTGCGGTCTTACGGGGAGGCGTCCATCCATTTCCGTTTGGTGCAACCTGCGATTGGGGCAGCGACTGAGTGGCCCACGGTTGCGCCCAACGGGTCGGCCAAGTGGTTTGACGGGCCAGGCGCGCCGCACAAGCCCGTCTATACTGTGCGGGCGGTGGATTACGCGCGCGCGCAGATTGTCACGGATATCTACTTGCATGAAGGTGGCAAGACGATCGCCTGGGCCGAAGAGTTGCGCGGTGGCGACACCACGCGCCAAGAGATTGGGCTTGTGGGGCCGATGGGGGGTGGCGTGATGCGGGCGGATCGGTGTTTGATGTGCTGTGATGAGACGGGCTTTCCGGCCGCGGCGCGGATCCTGGAGAACCTGCCCCGGAATGCGACGGGCGAGGTGTTTTTCGAGGCCGAGCATGGGGCCGCATCAGGCTATCCGTTTGAGGCGCCAGAGGGGATGACCGTGACGTGGTTGTCTCGCGCCAAAGGGGATCGGTTGCTGGATACGGCGCTGGATCGCCATGGGGATTTTTCGGATGCCCCGATCTGGTTTGCCGGTGAGAAGGATCAGGCGCGGCAGTTGCGGGAGGTGACCAAGGCGGCGGGGTTTGAGGCGGAAAACCTTAGGATTTCTGGGTTCTGGCGGGATGAGAGTGTAGCGTGAGGTAAGCCGCCTCGTCAGCCCTTCGGGCTGTCTCGGCACCCGCTGCTGGTGGCCGCGCTTCGCGCGGGGGATAGGGGGCGCGCCTTCGGCGCGTTTTTTAGAGGACTTCTTTGAGTGCTGTGAGAACCTGTGCTGTGTGGGTGTAGGTGACGGTGTGGCCTGCCTCCGGCACCACGTGATGCTGGGCGTCGGGGTTCCAGTCTGAGAGCCTGTCTTTGCAGTCAAGCGGGATGACATCGTCGGTTTCGCCCCAGACGGCGGTGACAGGGGTACCGGCCTCAGCGATGGCGCGGTGGGCGGGTTCCAAATCTTCATCCAGCACGCCGCGCAAGGAAGACAGCACGGCGGGTGCAAAGCCCTTAAGGCGGGTTTCTTCGATCTGGCGGTCGACCATGTGCGGGATGGGGCTTTCCAACCCGCGTTCGCCTTCCGTCGCGCGGCGCAGGGATTTTGGGTAGAAGCCCAGCGTCATCCAGGTGCCAAGGAAGGTGCCGCGTTGCGCCATCTCTACCAAGGGACCCAGGTCGAGCGCCATGCCCGCAGGGGCGAGCAGGATCAACTGTTTGACGCGCGTCAGGTGGGTGGCGCTGTAGGCTGCACCAATCGCCCCGCCCATGGAATAGCCAACCAGAACGAAAGGTTGCGTGACGCCCTGATCGGTCAGCAGATCGTTCAGTTGGCGGTTAAAGAACGCGCTGTCCTGAAGGGCTTTGGGTCGGTCGGAAAAGCCCCGCCCATAAAGATCATAGGTGAGCACGCGGTAGCCTTTGGCGGCCAGCCCTTCGGCGAGCGGGCCATAGACAAAAGAGGGCGTTGTCAGACCGTGGACGCAGACGACAATGGGTCCATCCTCTGGTCCCGTCCATTGGTAGTGGGTGATGCCTTGAGACAGCTTTGCGAACTGCCCCGGTGCCAGTTTGCGGCGCGTGGCCGTCATGCGGGGTCGGAGGGCTTCGGCCAAAAAAGGAAAGGCCAGGACGGCAGCGATGAGCGCCGCGAGGACGTAGAGGATCATTGGGTGGCCTTCCATTGATCGAGAATGTAGCGGCCTGTCATCAAATCCAGATGCGCGCCGCCGCCGTTTTTGAAGACCGTGATTTGATCGCCGTGGCTTCGCCGGAAGGCATGGGGTTCATAGAAAGTTGGGCCGAGATCATCCATGGTGATTGCGCCGCTGTCGAGGGGGATTTGAATTTCCCCGATATGGCCCAGGATGGTGTCATAGGTATCTGCGAAGATGTCACCCCGTTGCAGGACCGCATCATCGGCTTCCCGCATGGGCGGGGTGAAGGCGCCGATGAGGTCGATATGCTGGCCGGGCCGCAGCCAC
>JBCCAJ010000280.1:0-4384 GCA_039814845.1 Pseudomonadota bacterium
AAATCAAAACAGAATCTAGACAACCTATGGTAGAATGTTACTTTCTTCCCTAACGGTAACCTGTGATTAACCAAATCGCGTCAAAGTGTTTACCAAGAGGACGGTTAACTGGAGACCAAGGATGCGCGTGCTTCTCGTTGAAGACGACCCGACGACGTCAAAAAGCATTGAGCTGATGCTCACTCATGCTAATCTGAACGTCTATACTACTGATCTTGGCGAAGAGGGCATCGACCTGGCCAAGCTCTATGATTACGACCTGATCCTGCTGGATTTGGGCCTGCCTGATATGAACGGGCATGAGGTGCTGCGACAGCTGCGGATGAGCCGGGTGGATACGCCCATTCTGATCCTTAGCGGCGAAGCGGATACTGAAAACAAGATCAAAGGCTTCGGGTTCGGCGCGGATGATTATCTGACGAAACCCTTCCACCGCGAAGAACTGGTGGCACGGATCCACGCGATCATTCGCCGGTCCAAGGGACATTCGCAATCTGTCATTCGCACCGGCAAGGTGAATGTGAACCTTGATGCCAAAACGGTGGAGGTGGGCGGGCGCACCGTGCATCTGACCGGCAAGGAATACCAGATGCTGGAACTGCTGAGCCTGCGCAAAGGCACGACGCTGACCAAAGAGATGTTCCTTAACCATCTTTACGGCGGCATGGATGAACCGGAGCTCAAAATTATCGACGTGTTCATCTGTAAGTTGCGCAAGAAGCTCTCGGAAGCCACGGATGGTGAGAACTACATCGAAACCGTTTGGGGCCGTGGCTATGTGCTGCGCGATCCGGAACCGGCGTCGGATGATACGCAACCGATTGCAGTGGGGGCCTGAACAGGGCCTGACCCCGACAAGATGCTGAGGCCGCTGAGCGGCTGGACCTCATGCAGTGAGCGCCCTATCACTAGCCGGTGATGGGGCGTTTTCTTTTGCGCTCTGAGCGGAAGGGCGGGCCTTTGGGTCTCCTCTGGTGTGCAGGCGGCAAGAGCGGGGCAGGACCATGGCCGACAAAGACATCGAATTGTTAACCCCGGAGGAGGCAAAGGCCGAGCTGTCGCGGCTGGCAAACGTGCTTGGGGCGGCCAATACGGCGTATCACCGGGAAGACGCGCCCCAGATTAATGATGCGGAATATGACGGGCTGAAAGCGCGCAACCGGGCGATTGAGGCGCGGTTTCCGGAATTGAAACGCGCCGATAGCCCGTCAGAGCAAGTGGGGGCTGCACCCTCTGAGGCGTTTGCGAAAGTCACCCATGCGGTGCGGATGTTGAGCCTGTCCAATGCCTTTGATGACAGCGATGTGGCAGAGTTCGATACGCGGATCAGGCGGTATCTTGGGCTTGCGGTTGATGCGCCGCTGGCCTTCACGGCGGAACCCAAGATTGATGGGCTCAGCCTGTCCTTGCGCTATGAACAGGGCCGGTTAGTGCAGGCGGCCACACGGGGCGATGGGGAGACGGGCGAGAATGTCACCGCCAATGCACGCACCATTGCGGATATTCCGCAGCAGATAGACGCGGCGCCAGAGGTGATGGAGATCCGCGGCGAGGTGTACATGAGCCACGCCGATTTTGAAGCGCTGAACGCGCGGCAGACGGAAAAGGGCGGCAAGGCCTTCGCCAATCCGCGCAACGCCGCCGCCGGGTCTTTGCGGCAATTGGACTCCGAGATCACCAAATCGAGGCCGCTGAAATTTTTCGCCTATGCCTGGGGGGAGTTGTCGGAGCCGCTCTCGGATACGCAAATGGGGGCGATCCGGCGGATGACGGAGATGGGGTTTCAGACCAATCCACGCACCGCGCTGTGTGACGGGGTGGAGGAGATGCTGGCGCATTACGCGCAGATCGAACAGGCCCGCGCGACCTTGGGCTATGACATCGACGGGGTCGTCTACAAGGTGGATGATCTGGGGTTGCAGGCCCGGCTTGGATTTCGATCCACCACGCCGCGCTGGGCCACGGCGCATAAGTTTCCCGCGGAACTGGCCTGGACGCGGCTCGAGGCGATTGACATTCAGGTGGGCCGCACTGGTGCGCTGTCGCCGGTGGCGCGGCTGACGCCCGTGACGGTGGGGGGCGTGGTGGTATCGAACGCCACTCTGCACAATGAAGACTACATCGCGGGGCGGGATTCCAAAGGCCAGCCCATTCGCGATGGCAAGGATATCCGGGTAGGCGATTGGGTGCAGGTCTATCGCGCGGGCGATGTGATCCCAAAGGTGGCGGATGTGGATTTGTCCAAGCGTCCTGAGGGGTCGGTGCCCTATGAGTTCCCGACCGTGTGCCCTGAGTGCGGTTCCCCGGCCATTCGGGAAGAGGGGGATTCTGTGCGTCGCTGCACCGGGGGTCTCACGTGCCCCGCGCAGGCGGTGGAGCGGCTGAAGCATTTTGTCTCTCGCGCCGCATTCGACATTGAAGGGTTGGGATCCAAGCAGGTGGAACAGTTTTACCGCGACGGCTGGATCGCGGAACCGGCGGATATTTTCACTCTCAAGGAGCGGTATGGGCAGGGGATGCAGCAGCTCAAGAACCGCGAAGGCTGGGGTGAAAAGAGCGCGGCGAACCTCTTTGATGCCGTTGATGAGAAACGCGACATCGCGTTCGCACGGGTGTTGTTTTCCTTGGGCATCCGCCATGTGGGGGAGCAGGCCAGCACCTTGATTGCGCGCACTTATGGGGACTGGTACGCGTTTGTTGCCGCCATGGCCGCAGCCGAGCCGCAAAGTGGTGAGGCGTGGGACGGCTTGCTGTCCATCGACGGGGTGGGCGAGGTGATGGCGCGGTCTTTGGTCACGGAATTCACACAGGAACGGGACAGCATTGACCGGCTGACCGCCCATCTGAGCATTGAAACCGCCGCGCGGCCTGAGACAGATGGCAGCCCGGTCGCCGGCAAGACGGTGGTGTTTACCGGCACGCTGGAAAAGATGACCCGGGCCGAGGCCAAGGCAAGGGCAGAAAGCTTGGGCGCAAAGGTCTCAGGGTCGGTCAGTGCGAAGACCGATCTGGTGGTGGCGGGCCCGGGGGCTGGGTCCAAGGCCAAGAAGGCCGATGATCTTGGGATT
Source organism: Pseudomonadota bacterium (assembly GCA_039814845.1). GTDB lineage: Bacteria > Pseudomonadota > Alphaproteobacteria > Rhodobacterales > Rhodobacteraceae > Roseovarius. Next base: position 3,069 of record JBCCAJ010000280.1, read on the forward strand.
GAGATGATCGACGAGGATGGCTGGCTGGAGCTGATTGGGGACGCATGAGTAACCGGCCAGAGATCCTTTTCCCGCTCTTTGCGGGGCTTGAGACGCTGGAGGGCGTGGGGCCGCGCTCGGTGGAGAATTTCAAAGGCCTGGCCGTGGAAAAGCCGCGCGATCTGCTCTTCACGCTGCCCTATTCGGGGATTGACCGGCGGCCTGTGGCGACGGTTCAGATGGCCGATTTGCCGAAAGTGCTGACGGTCGAGGTGACAGTTGGACATCACATGCGACCCTCTGCGCGGGGGCGGCCCTACCGCGTGGAAGTGACGGATGCGGCCACCACGTTTCAGTTGGTGTTCTTCCACGCCCATCCCGATTATCTGGAAAAAATCCTGCCCACCGGGTCGCGGCAGGTCGTGTCGGGGAAGGTGGAGCTGTTCGACGGCATCGCGCAGATGACCCATCCAGATCACGTCGTGCCACCCCATGAGGCCGGGCAAATCCCGGAATTTGAACCGGTCTATCCCAAGACGGCGGGGATTTCGCAGAAGCTGATGCTGAAGGCGACACGGGGGGCGCTCAGCCGCGCGCCGGTGCTGCCGGAATGGGTGGATGCCGCGCTGAAAAAGGAGCGGGAGTGGCCCGATTGGCAGGCGGCCGTGCAGCGTGCGCACGGGCCTCAGGCGATGGCGGAGCTGTCCCCGGAGGATCCAGCGCGCGCCCGGCTGGCCTATGACGAATTGCTGGCGCATCAGTTGACGCTGGCCTTGGCGCGCGCGCGGGTCCGGCGGGCGAAGGGGCGGGTGAGCGCCGGAGATGGGGCGCTGCGGCGGGCCGTGTTGGAGGCGTTGCCCTACAAACCCACGGGCGCGCAGACCCGTTGCATCAGTGAAATTGCCGAAGATATGGCGAGCGCGCGGCGCATGAACCGATTGCTGCAGGGTGATGTGGGGGCAGGCAAAACCTTGGTCGCGTTGTCGGCGTTGCTGATTGCGGTGGAGGCCGGCGGGCAGGGGGTGATGATGGCCCCCACGGGTATTCTGGCGCAGCAGCATCTGGAGGGGCTGCGGCCGCTGGCGGAGACGGCGGGTGTGCGGTTGGAGATTTTGACAGGCCGCGACAAAGGGGCGCCGCGGCGGGAAAAGTTGGCGGCGCTGGAGGCGGGGGACATTCAGATCCTCGTCGGCACTCATGCGGTGTTTCAAAAGGATGTCGTGTTCAACGATCTGCGGCTGGCCGTGGTCGATGAACAGCATCGCTTCGGCGTGCGCCAACGCCTTGAGCTGGGGCGCAAGGGCGAAGAGGCGGACGTGTTGGTGATGACGGCGACG
>JBCCAJ010000126.1:0-7177 GCA_039814845.1 Pseudomonadota bacterium
ATATGCCAAGCTTAACGCCTATCTGCGCACCGGTGGGATGATCCTGTTTGACACGCGCGATGCCAATGTGGCGGGGTTTGGTGCGTCCTCACCCAATGGGCAAAAACTGCAGCGGCTGTCGCGGGGGCTGGATATTCCGCCGCTGGAGCCGATCCCCGAAGACCATGTTCTTACCCGTACATTCTATCTGTTGCAGGATTTTCCGGGGCGCTTCTCCGGCCGTCAGGTTTGGGTTGAGGCGGCACCAGCCGATGCCGAACAGGTCGAAGGTATGCCTTTCCGCAATCTCAATGACAACGTGACGCCAGTGGTGATCGGCGGCAATGACTGGGCTGCGGCTTGGGCCACGGATGAGCTGGGCTCACCTCTTTATCCCGTGGGTCGTGGGTTCGCAGGGGAACGCCAACGGGAGATCGCCTATCGCTTTGGTGTCAATCTGGTGATGCATGTGCTGACGGGCAATTACAAATCTGATCAGGTCCATGTGCCTGCGCTGTTGGATCGGTTGGGACAATGAATTCAGCGATCCTCTTTGACCCGCTGCTGCCGTGGTGGCTGATCGCCTCATTGGGCGGGGTCTTGATCGCCGGTGTGGCCTTGGCACTGGCCCGCGGGCTGTCGGGTTGGGCGTTTCGGGGGCTTGCCGGGTTGGTGATTTTGGGCGCCTTGGCGGGCCCTGTGTATCAACAGGAAGAACGCGAACCCCTGACCGATATCGTGATCATGGTCGAGGATCAAAGCGCGAGCCAAACCCTTGGGGACCGGGCGGAGATGACAGCTGAGGCCGCTGATACACTCGCCGCCCGGATTGAAGCGCGGGACAATACCGAGTTGCGCCGCGTGACGGTGGCGGATGGCGAGGACAACACCGGCACGCAATTGATGACCGCCTTGTCAGAAGCGTTGGCCGAGGAACCCAGCGCGCGGATTGCGGGGGCGATTGTTCTTTCAGATGGGCGGCTGCATGATCTGGAACGCGCGCCGGAACTGCCCGCGCCCCTGCATCTGCTGCATACCGGGCGACAGGCGGACTGGGATCGCCGGTTGGTCGTGGAAAACGCGCCCGCCTTCGGGATCCTGGATGAAGAGATATCCATGACGCTGCGGATCACAGATATGGGCAATGCCCCCGAAGGTGTCACCACCGTGCCTGTCGACATCTCCATCGATGGGGATGCACCGCAACGGTTTCAGGTGCCGTTGGGCCAAGGGATCGAACTGCAGGTCGTCCTGCCCCATGGCGGGCGCAATGTGCTGCAATTCACGACTCCCATGGCTGACGGAGAGCTGACCGACCGGAACAACACGGCGATCGTGCAAATCAACGGCGTGCGGGATCGGCTTTCGGTGCTGCTCGTCTCTGGTGAGCCGCATCCGGGCGGACGGACATGGCGGAACCTTCTGAAATCCGACAGCTCTGTCGATCTGGTGCATTTCACCATTCTGCGCCCGCCGGAAAAACAAGATGGCGTGCCGGTGCGGGAACTGTCTCTGATCGCTTTCCCAACGCGGGAGTTGTTTCTCGAAAAGATCGAAGATTTCGACCTGATCATCTTTGATCGTTACAAACGGCGGGGGATTTTGCCGTCGGTCTATCTGGATAACGTGCGCAACTACGTGGAAAATGGCGGCGCGGTTCTGATCGCGGCGGGGCCGGATTTTGCCAGCGCTGAAAGCCTTTACCGCACGCCACTGGAACCCATCATCCCGGCCCGGCCCACGGCACGGGTCATTGAAAACCGCTATCTGCCCCAAGTGACCGATCTGGGCGCGCGGCACCCGGTGACCGCGGATTTGTCGCCTGACGACACCGACACATGGGGCCGTTGGCATCGCCATATTGAGGTCGATGACGTGCAAGGTGACGTGGTCATGACCGGGGCAGAGGACAACCCTCTTTTGATCCTCAACCGCGTGGGTGAAGGCCGCGTGGCGCTTCTGGCGTCTGATCACGCGTGGCTGTGGAACAGGGGCTATGAGGGCGGCGGGCCTCAACTGGAACTGCTGCGGCGACTGGCCCATTGGATGATGAAAGAACCGGAATTGGAGGAAGAAGCCCTTTGGGCTGAAGCCACGGGTCAGCAGATGCGCATCATTCGCCGATCGTTGGAAGAAACCGTGGGCCCGGTGACAGTGACCACGCCGTCAGGTGACGTGCTGGAGATGAACCTTGATGAAGTCTCTCCCGGTCGGTTTGAAACGACCCATACGGGTGCGGAACTGGGGCTTTACCGCATTGAAAACGGAGAGCTGAGCGCGGTCATTGGTCTTGGGCCGGCATCGCCCGTGGAATTTGAAGACACCATCGCCAGCGCGGAGCCGATGGCCGAGCTTATGGCGGCCACGGGTGGTGGGGCGGTGGCACTGGAAAATGGGCTGCCGCGCTTGCGGTCTGTCCGGGCCGAACGGCCTGCAATTGGGCGGGGTTGGATCGGGCTGACGCCGCGCGGCGCTTACGAAACCCGCGCGGTGATGCAGCTGCCGCTGCTGCCTGCGTGGTTGGTTTTGCTCTTGGCATCCGCGCTGGTTCTGGCGGGCTGGCTGCGCGAAGGGCGGCGGTAGGATTGAAGCCTCTGCACTGACGAATAACCGGACCGCTTTGGCCCGCGCAGGGATACAACCCTACTGAGACAGATCCACTTTGACCAAACCGCTGGACCACCCGGTCTGAGAACAATGCGCTTTGACGAACACGGCCTCTGTTCCATCGGGAATGACCACGCCGCTCAAGGACCGCGTGAACGGCTGTTCTTCCACGTGGGGGTGCAAAAGCTTGCGATAGGCCAGCCGTTTGCCATCCGCATCCTGAACTTCCCACCCGTCGACATAGTGATCCCACCCGGTATCGGCGTGTTCAACGGTCACATGAAAATTCCACAACATGCCCACTTTGTCCGCGCGCACCTCAACCACAGTGGGATCATGGGCCGCCGCCTGAGTTGCCACAAGGGCTGCGAAAATGAAGGCCAGAAATCGGGTCATAGGCTTTACATATATGGGAATCGCGTGCGCCACATTCACTTCTTCGTATAAATTCCGTAACATGTGGAGCCCGGGCCAAATGCCATCAAAGTGGCTATATGGGCGCCAAATTTTGCCCCAAATCGTCGGTTAAGGTGTCTCTAACGAATGTTGGAGGCCACATGGTTCGCGCTCTTGCAGCCCTTTTTTTCATCATGATGCTGGCCACTCAGGCGGCATCAGATACCGCGTTGAAGCGGCTCGATACCGGGGATGACAGCCGCGGCTGGGAGGCTGTGGGCAAGCTAAACATCGACGGGCGCGGGTTTTGCACTGGCGCGCTGATCGCGCCTGATCTGGTGCTGACAGCGGCCCATTGCCTGTATGACAAAACGACCGGCGCGCGGATTGACCATGCCAAGATTGAATTTCAGGCGGGGCTGCGCAATGGCCGCGCGCTGGCCTATCGCAATGTGCGCCGCGCGGTGACCCATCCCGATTACAACTACACCAGCGAGGTCAGCGCCGACCGCGTGCGTAATGATCTGGCTTTGCTGGAATTGCACCACCCGATCCAGAATGGTCAGGTGATCCCGTTTGAAACCGATCAACGCCCGCGCAAGGGGCAGGAAATTGGCGTAGTCAGCTATGGCCGCGACCGGGCCGATGCGCCGTCCTTGCAAGAGGTCTGCGATGTGGTGGCCCGCCAGCAGGGTGTGTTGATCATGTCGTGCGACGTGAATTTCGGATCGTCCGGCGCGCCGATCTTTTCTTTTGAAACAGGCGCGCCGCGCGTGGTGTCCGTGGTCTCTGCGATGGCCGAAGTGAACGGGCGCAAGGTGTCGCTGGGCACGCAATTGCAGGATCCTCTGGATGATCTGATGGCCGCGCTGGAGGCCGGGGCGGGCGTGTTTCAGAACGCAGCCCCCAAAATGACCACCGCCGGGGAACGCCGCGACACCGGGGCCAAGTTCCTCAAAGCCGAATGATCCGCGCTCTTGCCCTTGTCCTGATTGCGTTTGCGACGCCAGTGGCCGCGAGCGATTTCACACGGCTGACCGACCGCGATGACCTCTTCGGGTGGGAGGCCGTGGGCCGCGTTGATTTGAACGGCGAAGGGTTCTGCACCGGCGTTCTGATCGCGCCTGATCTGGTGCTGACGGCAGCCCATTGTGTCTATGACAGTGCTGATCACCTGATCACGGCACAGGCGATTACCTTCCGCGCGGGTCTGCGCGATGGCGTAGCGATTGCAGAACGCAGGGCCTCCCGCGTGGTGGCGGCAAAGGGGTATGACCCCCGCGGCGGGATGAGTGCAAGCAACGTGCGCAATGATGCCGCCCTCGTGGAACTGTCAGAGCCGATCCTGTCAACCGAGGCAGCCCCCTTTGTCATCCGCGAACGGGCCCGCGCCGGCGATCGGGTGAGCGTGGTGTCCTATGGCCGGGGGCGCGATGCCGCCCTGTCCTGGCAACGCGATTGCGGGGTTGAATGGCAGCATCAGGGGATCTTCGCCTTTGATTGCAACGTCACCTTCGGCAGCTCCGGCGCGCCGGTATTTTACCGCGATGGCCACCGCGCGCGCATTCTGTCGCTGGTCAGTGGCGGCCGCGTGGAAAACGACGAATTCATCATCGCCTGGGGCATGGAACTGCCCGTCCTTGTGGATCAGCTAAAGCGCGATCTGCGGGCTCTGCCGAAACCGGCCCCCTCTGGCGCGCGGTTTCAATCCGTGGGCGGCGCGCGCGGGGCGGGCGGGGCGAAATTTCTGTCTGTCGGCGGGTCTTGAATCCCATCCTACCCCTTCCCACATTTTGATCATCGGCGCCGCTGAGCGGGTCGATCATTAAACCGCCTGTCCCGGTTGGGAAGGCACATATCCAGTTATCGCTCAATGGAGGATGACCCATGCGAAACTTTGATCTTGCACCGCTTTACCGTGCAACCATCGGCTTTGATCAGATTGCGGACATGATGGACCGCGTTTTGAGTTCTGACATCAATCAGCCGACCTACCCACCCTACAATATCGAAAAAACCGCCGATGATGCCTATCGCATCTCGGTTGCCGTTGCGGGCTTCACCGAGGCCGATCTGGCCGTGGAAGTGAAGGAAAACGCGCTTGTCGTCTCTGCCCGCAAGGCGGATGAGGATGCGGCCCGCACCTACCTGCACCGCGGCATTGCCACGCGCGCGTTTGAGCGCAAATTCCAGCTGGCCGATCATGTGCGCGTCTCTGGCGCAAGCCATGCCGACGGTATGCTGCACATTGATTTGGTGCGCGAAGTGCCTGAAGCGCTCAAGCCTCGCCGGATCGAAATTCTGAGCGGTGATGCCGTGGAAAAGGACGTCGTTGAGGCGAAAGCCGTCAACTGATCCAGTCCAGAAGTAAGCAGACAAGAACCCCGGGACATGCGCCGCCCCGGGGTTTTTTGATGTCTGTAACAATTCATTAGACCATTGTTTCTAAATGCATTTCACCGCCATTCTCGCGGGTCTGCGCGCGTTGTCATCACGAAACGCGTCAAGGCGAAGTGACCGGCTGTAACCTGATTTACCCTTAAACGACGCGGATCATGCCTATATTCGGATCACGCTCATTGCATACAAAGGAATACGCAAATGAACCTCTCCCGTCGCCAATTCGCTGGTCTGTCCCTGGCCTCTGCTGCCACCCTCACCCTCACGCGGCCATCCTTCGCCGGGTCAGCCCGTCAGGGGGAACTGTCGGGCCGTCAGGGCTATAACGTCAAAGGCACCGTACAGGTGAAAACCGAGGGTGGGCAAACCACCGTCACGCTGGCCGACAACTATGTATTCGATCCCGCCAAGAACCCGCCGGACATCAAGATCGGCTTCGGCAGCGGTGAAAAATACGCCAAAGGGTCCAAGATCCACGAGAAGCTGGATGTGAAATCGGGCTCGGCCTCATTCACCGTGCCGGCCAGCATCGACACTGACCAGTATGACGAGCTTTACATCTACTGCGAGCAATTCTCGGTCATTCTGGCGGTTGCGCCTTTGAACTAGGCCGCTGGCCAAATGACGGAAAAGCCGCCTTTCGGGGCGGCTTTTTGTCGAAAGGGTCCCCATGTACACGCAGGATTCATTTTTTGATCTGTCGCCCCTTGGCCAAGCGGGCCTTGCCTGTCTGAGCGGGGTTTTGTTTGTCGCATCTGTCTATGCGGCGTGGCGCATTTTGCGAAATCGGCCTGCGTGGATGCGGCCTTTGGGATCGTTAATCCTGTTCTACGTTTTCGTCTGGGTGTCGCCGCAGGTGTATTTTCAATACTACCACCTGCTGTTCGAATTCCTGCCTGATCAGTGGGTGATCTTTCCGCCGCCCAACCCGGTTAAGGCGTTTGAGTTCCTGACCTTCTCGGGGCCGCAATCCTTGTCGGCCCATGGGCAGGGGGTGCTTGGCTGGATGATGATCGCCGCGCCCTGGATCAGGATGCCCCGCAAAGCCTGAGACCCTGCGGGGCAAGGCAGGGCCTTACTGCTCGAGGCTCTCTGCCAGACGCATCAGGCGGACCGCTTCCGCGCGGTAACCAAATGCGTCTTCGCCCTTGGCGGCGTTCGCCAGATCAATGGCTTGGTCGTATCCCCAATCGCCCAAGTAAGGGCTATCGGTCAGCAACTGGCCAAAGCCCGCGATGGCCATGGCAAAGCGCATGTCGCCTGACACCTCACCTCCTTCGGTGATCGGGGTTTCAATCAGCTGGCTGGTGTCTTCACCCGGCGCCTTGTAGCGCAGTTTGAAAAAGCCCAGCTCTTCGTTGTCACCCTCAGCTGCAGCCTCCCCATAGCGTAGGGGATCGTTCAGCACGGCCGGGGACCCAACGGGCGTGATCTCATAGAGCGCCGTCACCGAGTGCCCCGCGCCGATATCGCCCGCGTCCACCTTGTCATTGTTGAAATCCTCACGATTGAGCGCGCGGGTTTCATAACCAATCAGGCGGTATTCGGCGATCTGGGCGGGGTTGAATTCCACCTGGATTTTTACGTCGTTGGCTATGGGGAAAAGCGCGCCGGTGAATTGATCGACCAGCACCTTCTGCGCCTCGCTCAGCGTGTCGATGTAAGACGCCTGCCCGTTGCCGTTTTGCGCCAAGGCCTGCATCGTCGCATCATCCAGATTGCCACGACCGAAACCCATGACAGACAGATACGTGCCGCTGTCGCGCTTGTCGGCGATGAAGTCCTTCAGCGCCTC
>JBCCAJ010000316.1:0-4073 GCA_039814845.1 Pseudomonadota bacterium
CGTCTGATCGGACGCGCAAAAACTTGCCAAATCGTTCACAATTAAAGGCTGAAATGCGGTTGTGATGGCCAAGGCGCGCGAACTCGGTTAAACCTTTATCAAAGGGCCGGACACAAGGCCCGTGGTGGTAACAAGAAGAGCAGGCTCATGGAAGCAGAAGCATTGGCCCTGGCAAACGGGGCGCATGGAGGTGATTATTCGCTATGGGGGCTTTATGCCCGCGCGACGATCACCGTCAAAATCGTCATGTGGATGTTGATTGTCGCGTCGTTTTGGGCGTGGTCGATTATCATTCAAAAGATCATCATCTATCGACGTGCCCGCGTTGAATCGGAAGTGTTTGATGAACGGTTCTGGTCCGGTGAGCCGCTGGATGAGCTTTATGAGGTCATCGGCCCTGATCCGGGGGGGCAGTCCGAACGGGTTTTTGCCGCCGGGATGACCGAATGGCGCAGGTCGCATCGCAATGATGGTGGGTTGATCGCCGGGGCAACAGCGCGGATTGACCGGTCGATGGATGTGGCGATTGTGAAAGAGGCAGAAGGATTGCAGCGCGGCCTCAACGTGCTGGCCACAATCGGGTCAACCGCGCCGTTCATCGGTCTCTTCGGCACAGTGTGGGGCATCATGAACAGCTTCATTGAGATCGCTGAGCAGCAGAACACTTCGATTGCCGTGGTGGCGCCGGGGATTGCTGAGGCGCTTCTGGCCACCGCGCTTGGGCTCCTGGCGGCCATTCCAGCAGTGATTTTCTACAACAAGCTGAGCGCCGATAGTGATCGGATCGTCGCGGGCTATGAGGCTTTTGCGGATGAATTTTCCACCATTCTAAGCCGTCAGTTGGACGGGTAAGCCATGGGTGCTGGTGTCGTTCAGAAAGAAGGCGGTCGTCGCAGACGGGGCCGTGGGCGATCGCGGCCCATGGCAGAGATCAACGTGACGCCGTTCGTCGATGTTATGATGGTGCTTCTGATCATCTTCATGGTGGCCGCGCCGCTGATGACAGTGGGCGTCGAAGTAGAACTGCCGCAAACGGCGGCCAATTCGCTGTCTGGTGATGATGAAGAACCGCTGACCGTGACGGTGACGGCAGGCGGAGAGGTCTCCATTCAGGAAACACCAGTGGCGCGCGAAGACTTGGTAAACCGTTTGCTGGCCATTGCGGCTGAACGTGACAGCAACCGCATTTTCTTGCGGGCAGACGGGGCGGTGCCTTACGCGCAAGTCATGGAAGTGATGGGCGCGCTCAATCGCGGCGGCTTTCCCAATATCGGGTTGGTCACTGAACCGGGTGGGCCCCGTTTGGATGGTGGCTGACGGCCATGTGGGCGCGGCTTGATATGGGTCTCGATACTGGGCAGAAAATATCTGCTGTGGGGCACGTGGGGCTTCTGTCTGTCGCCGTTTTTGGTGGCACGTTCAGTGCTGAACCACTGCCGTTTCAAGTGACCGAGGTGACAGCGATTTCGGCTGAAGAATACGCAGCACTTTTTGAGGCAGAACCATCGCCCGAGGCCGTGGCCAATGTCGACACGCCTGAGCCGCCCGAGGCAGGCCAGCCCCCCAATGTGAATGCCGTCGAGGACACAGATATCGCCCAGGACACGCCCGAGGCGACCGAGGCAGTTGAACCCGATGACACCCCGGACGTGCCCGATCCCGCCCCGCCTGAGGCGGAGGTGAGTGATGAGCCCCCCGTGCTGCAGCCGCCTGAGGAAGATGTGGCCGTTTTGGTGCCTGAGATCGCCGAGGAAAGCCGCCCCGAAGCCGCGCCCCGCGTTGCCCCTGAGACCATCGCGCAGCCTGACCCGGATGTGCAGATTGACGATGTTGACCAACAAGCGACAACGAACGATGACACATCCGAACAGGCGGAGGAGGCGCAAAGCGAGACCGCGCGCGAAGCAGCGGCAGAGCGGCTTTTGACCGAAGCGTTGGAGGATGCGGCTCCTGCGCGCTCCTTGCGCCCCAAATCCCGCCCGCAAACGCGGCCTGAACCGGCGGAAACTGAGACGGCGGAACCTGCCGAGCCTGCTGAGCCCGAACGTGACGCGGTGGAAGATGCGATTGCGGCGGCCTTGGGCGGTACGGATGAGCAAGCCCAGACCGCCCCGTCCGGCCCGCCGCTCACCTCCGGCGAAAAGGATGCGCTGCGCGTCGCGGTGCAGCAATGCTGGAATGTGGGCAGCCTGTCGACGGATGCTCTCAACACCACCGTTATAGTGGGTATGTCCATGTCCCAAGACGGTCGGCCCGATGTGGGCTCTATCGAGATGCTCAGCAGTTCTGGCGGTAGCGGGGCTGCGGCCTCACAGGCTTTTGAAGCGGCACGGCGGGCAATCATCCGCTGCGGCGCGAACGGCTTTCCATTACCGGTTGAGAAGTATCACCAGTGGCGGAATATTGAGATTACATTCAATCCTGAGAACATGAGGATCAGATGATACGGTTTTTGCTTTGCCTTCTGGCGTCCATCGCAGTGCTGGCGTTCACAGCACGCGCGCAGGATGGCCCTCTCCGGATTGAGATCACCGAAGGGGTGATTGAACCTTTGCCCTACGCGGTGCCTGCTTTTGTGCCCGATAGTGCAGCGGCGGGTGACCTGGCCGTCAACATCGCGTCTGTCATTGCCTCAGACCTCAATGGCACGGGCCTTTTTCGCCAGATCCCGGATGCCGCCCATATCAGCCGCATCACCAGCTTTTCGAGCCCGGTACAGTTTTCCGACTGGAAGGCAATCAATGCGCAAGCGTTGATTGTGGGCGGGGTGAATGTGGACGGATCGGGCCGCGTGACGGTGCGGTTTCGGCTATTTGATGTCTTCGCGGGTCAGGAAATGGGGCAGGGCTTGCAGCTTGTCGGCACTTCGGATGGCTGGCGGCGGATTGCCCATAAGGTGGCCGATCAGGTCTATAGCCGTCTGACCGGCGAGACAGGGTATTTCGACAGCCGCGTGGTGTTTGTGTCGGAAACCGGACCCAAGGATGCCCGCCAGAAACGATTGGCCATCATGGATTATGACGGGGCCAATGTGACCTATCTGACCGATGCAAGCTCTCTCGTGCTGGCGCCGCGCTTTTCGCCCACGGGGGACCGGGTGCTGTATACTAGCTATGAAACCGGCCAGCCGCGTATTTATGAAATTGAGGTGGGCACCGCGCGCCGTCGGGCGCTGGAAAACCAGGCCGGAACGATGAGCTTCGCGCCCCGATTTGCCCCCGATGGCCGGACGGTGGTCTATAGCCTCGCGCAGGGCGGCAATACCGATCTTTACGCGATGGATTTGGGCAGTGGGCGCAGCCAACGGCTGACCACCACGCCGTCGATTGAAACCGCCCCCAGCTTCAGCCCTGATGGCCGTCAGGTTGTATTTGAAAGCGATCGTTCCGGCACACCCCAGATTTACGTGATGCCTGCGGGCGGCGGAGAGGCGCAGCGGATCAGTTTCGGGCAGGGCCGGTATGGCACGCCGGTGTGGTCGCCGCGCGGGGATTTGATCGCGTTTACCAAACAGTCCAAGGGTCGGTTCCACATTGGCGTGATGCGCGCGGATGGCAGTGAGGAGCGGCTGCTGACCGCGTCCTTTCTGGATGAAGGCCCCACTTGGTCGCCCAATGGCCGCGTGATCATGTTCACGCGAGAGACGCAGGGCGCGCAGGGGTCATCGAGCCTGTATTCGGTGGACATTACGGGGCGGAACCTGCGGCAAGTGCCTACGGCGACGGGCGCGTCTGATCCGGCGTGGTCGCCTTTGCAGCAGTAGAACGAACAGAGCGCCTTCGTCTGGCCCCGGTCTGGCGATCCTGACTTCAGTTCAGCAGCGCTTTATGGTTGAGTTCTCGGGCTCCTTCTGAGCGACAGCCTGCAGTTGCCATTTCGCCAGGCCCTTGGGGGGGTCAGGCGAAGGCGCGGCGGGCTACGCCCTTGATTCCGCGCCGGGGCTCAATGGGTAAATTTCGCGCGAAATACACGCCTATGAAGCGGTAGACGATTCACAAACCCACGCCAGTGTGCTAAGGAAAATCCAAGACCAAGGACAACATTGGCGCAAAACAAAGCTTTATGAGGCAAGC
>JBCCAJ010000189.1:0-5779 GCA_039814845.1 Pseudomonadota bacterium
ATCATCCGTGGCCCACTCATCCAGCGCGGCTTCAATCGCCAGTGACATGTCATAGGTCATGGCGTTGAGGGCTTCGGGCCTGGTGAGAGTGATGCGGCCGGCATGGCCTTGTTTGCGGATGGATATGTCAGGCATCGGGGTGGTTCCTAAGTCGTCCTTCGGGTGCATTCTAGTGCCTACGACAGGCCGCGGCATGGCGATCCATAGACTGAACTGATGCGCTTTATGCTTGAGTTCTCGGACTTTGTCAGGGCAAAGCTCGGACTGAAACGTGTCGCCATGCCGTGGGGGCGGCCCCCCTCTCGGCGATTGCAGGCAATCTCCTTCCGGGCAGCGGGCGAAGGCGCGGCGGGCTGACGCCCTTGACCCTGCGCCGCGCGGTTCATGCCTCAGCCAAAAGCGACCGCGCCACGATCATGCGCATGATCTCATTCGTGCCTTCCAAAATTTCATGCACCCGCACGTCGCGGACCAGCTTTTCGATCCCGTAATCGGCCAGATATCCATAGCCGCCGTGCAGTTGCAGACATTGGTTGCAAATCCGACTGCCGGCTTCCGTCACGAATTTCTTCGCCATGGCGCAGAACTTCGTGGCATCAGCCGAACTCTGATCCAGTTTCCACGCCGCCTGCCGCAGGAAGGTGCGGGCGGCCTGCAGCTCAATCTCCATGTCCGCCAAGCGGAATTGCAACGCCTGAAACTGGTCGATGCTTTGGCCGAATGCCTTGCGCTCTGACATATAGGCGCGTGTCGCGTCGAGTGCGGCCTGCGCGGCCCCCACGGAACAGGCCGCAATATTGAGCCGCCCGCCATCCAGCCCCGCCATGGCATAGGAAAACCCACGACCTTCTTCACCCACCAGCGCGTCGCCCGCGATCTTGCAATCGTCAAACTGCACTTGCCGTGTGGGCTGCGATCTCCAGCCCATCTTGTCCTCAAGCCCGCCAAAAGACAGGCCCGGCGTGCCATCCTCGACGTAAACGGTCGAAATCCCCTTGGGTCCATCACCACCGGTGCGCACCATCACCACATAGGCATCCGAATACCCGCCGCCCGAGATGAACGCCTTGGTGCCGTTGAGCACGTAACCTTCATTGTCCCGCTCCGCACGGGTCTTCAGCGCGGCGGCGTCCGAGCCGGAGCCGGGCTCCGTCAGGCAATAGCTCAGCACTGTCCTGAGGGACAAAACATCAGGCAGAACGCGGGCCTTCATATCTTCGCTGGCGAATGTGTCGATCATCTTGGCGCACATGTTGTGAATAGACAAAAACGCCGCCACCGAAGGGCAGGCCATCGACAGCGCCTCAAAGACCAGCGTGCCGTCCAGTCGCGACAGCCCTGAGCCGCCGTGATCTTCGCTCACATAAAGTGCGCCGAAACCCAGCTCACCCACGTTGGGCCAAAGATCCTTTGGGATCGTGCCCTCCGCCTCCCACGTGCGGGCATGGGGCGCGATGTGGTCCTGACCAAAAGCATGCGCCATGTCGAAGACAGCCTGCTGTTCTTCATTCAAACCAAAGTCCATGGCGGTTTGTCCTTTCACGGCAAGAAATGAACGCTCGTTAAATTAACCGAGGTGTGGCCAAGATGACAAGGGGCCGGGCATGGCGCAAGCGTGTTTAACGGAACTCTTCTGCCGGGCGCAGCAGATGCAGGTAATAGGCGGGCACTTTGTCGATGCTGACCACACCGGTTTGGCGCGCCACCTCCAGCACGCGACCGCATTTGTTGCCCAGATGTTCATAGACCATGCGCATGGCACGTCGGCCGGTCACCTTTTCCCGCACCGTGCGGGAGGCATAGCCTTCCCAGATGTTGGACTGGAAAGACGTGTCCTGGGCCAGAAAGTTAAACGAACAAGACATGGAGTCGCGATGGGTGACTACGGCCATCACACCCTCTTCCTGCCGCATCACCAGTCCGCGGAATTCAGCCGTGTAGGTCAGGGTCGACAAACCCTTGGCCCGAAGCGCGCTGCGTGGCTCAAACCCGCGCAGGAAGGTGTAGCCATCAGCCCGTTTAATCAGCACGATCCCCATAACGAACTGATTGGCATCCAGAAAGCTCTGCCGGGCAAACCGATAGAACCCGCTGGGAAAGGTTGTCTCTGGTACGTCTACGGTCGTGCGCCCGAAGAACCCTTCCAGCATCGGATGGTTGATCAAATCGCCATAGGCATGCGTCACGGCATCAAGCGGTTCCAGCAGAACGCGGGCGTCCACATCAAAGAAGGTGCAGATGCGGTGCAGAACATCCGGCCGGGGAAAACTTTCGCCAGACAAATAGCGGTTGAATTGGGTGCGATTGATGCCAAGCTCGCGACAGACCTCGGACACGGATTTGAACTGTTGTGTCAATTGACGCAGATTGTTTCCAAACACCTGTCTTAGTTCAGCCGGGTTTTGAAGGTCATGTACCATGATGTGCAGTCGTATCGACAAAGTGTTGGGTTGAAATTCCTTTGAATATCAACTCTGTGACGTTCGATTTTCTTATTTTCGTCTTATGGTTGTGGGGCGTTAAACATGTGACGCCAATTAGCGTCAGTATAGCTGTAAATTGTCACAAATTGCAAAAGGAAATATCCCCACCCTCTCTGTACGCTGAGGAAAAGGCGAAATGAACGTCAAACAAAGTTGGGGAAGCCATGTACGGTGTTGTTCTTTGGAGTGACCGGCAAAAGAACTGCGCAGTGATCTGGTGCGAAGATCACAGAAACCTTGCGTTTTACAAAGATGATGCGATTTCCGCGCCCTCGCACTCAATTCTGTGCCCGGGCGATCTGGTGGAATTTGAGGTGCGTGAGCAAGATGACATGCGTCTGGCCCTAGATCCCAGCCTTGTAGCCGAAAACGAGTATCCCGGCCTAGTGGATCAACTGATCGAGGCCGGAAGCAGCGTAAAAATTGGAGACCGGATGAAAATGGCTCTCCCGGGTCTTGAACAGGATGCAGGCCAGGTGGTGCCGTTTCCGGACAAGCGCGACCAGACAGGGGCCAATTCCGCAGGGACCGGCGAAGAAGACCGGAGATGTGGCTAAACCACAGCCCGCGAAGACGCGCATAGATTTTTGCGCGCGTGCGGACGCGAATTTTGAAACAATTGAGGGCGGGTCATGCAAAGTGACGCTGGGTCATTGTTTCAAGTATCTTCGATATGCAACGGTATACCGTAAAAAATCCCACCAATCATCACGCTGACGTGTGATCGATGGACGTCAAGCGGCGGGATACCGATCTTTAGGTCATGTTCAACGCCGCAAACGCGGATCCAAACGAGGGAAATGACCCATGGCTTTTACAACAATGAACCCCGGCATGAGTGCTGACACACAATCGATCAAGGCAATGTTGATCGCCTTTTTCACAGCAGGGGCCGCGGCCTTTATTGCCTTTGATCTCTTCGGTCAGGTGCTGTCTCCGATGTTTGGCTTTGCCACACTGGCGCCTGTCGGGCTGGCCAATGCCACGATCAGCGCTGTGTTCGGATCAGGCTACCGCCCAGGCGCTGAGGCGCTGCACTTCATCGCAGGTTTGGTGGCTTACCCGCTGGGTTGGCTGACGATTGCAGACCCCATTCGCGCCAAGATTACACCTTTCGTGCCGTCGTTGGTGGCCGCTGCCATCTACGGCGTGGGTCTCTGGGTCTTTGCACTGTACGGTATGGCCCATCTGGTGGCAGGCAACGCGCCGTTCCTGGGCTTCACCGGTATCACTTGGGTGGCGCTGGTTGGCCACGTCCTCTTCGCGGTGGTCTTCACCGCCGTTTGGAACGGGATGCGCAACCGGGGCTAAGCTTGAACCTTTAAAAGAAAACCCGCGCCTCCTACGGGGCGCGGTTTTTTCTTTTCGGCCGCGAAATCTTCGAAAGATTTCGGACGCAGTCTTCTGAAGACTGCGCGAACTCAAACCCCGCGCAGGAGCGCGGCGACGCCGGTGCGTGCGATCTCTGTCAGGCCCAAGGGCCGCATCAGGTCCGCAAAGGCGTCGATCTTTTCCGGCGGGCCGGTGATTTCAAAGACGAAACTGTCGAGCGTGCTGTCCACCACATTGGTGCGGAAGATATCGGCCAGTCGCAGCGCCTCGACGCGTTTGTCGCCCGTGCCTTCCACCTTCAGCAGCGCCAATTCGCGTTCCACCGAACGGCCCTCAACCGTCAGATCATGCACTTCATGCACCACCACAATCCGGCCCAACTGCGCCTTGATCTGTTCGATCACTTGTGGCGTGCCGCGGGTCACGATGGTGATGCGCGATTGGTGACCCTGATGATCGACCTCCGCCACGGTGAGGCTGTCGATGTTGTAACCCCGGCCAGAAAACAGCCCGATCACGCGCGCCAGAACGCCCGGTTCATTGTCCACAATCACGGCCAACGTGTGGGTTTCCACCGTGTCGGAGAATGTGGGCCGTAGGTTATACGCGGAGTGCTTATTGGCACCCTTTTTGATTTTTAGAGCGGACATGTCAGATTCCTTTGCTCGTCGGATGCACCACGCGAGTACTTATCCTTGACCGTTAATAATTGAGAAGGTTTGGGCGATACACGACTTGCACGATACAATTTTCCATGTCGCCAGCAACAAAACGCCTGTCATGAACGTCCATCTTTGGCAAATGTCTAGCTTTAGGGTCCAACGATAGTGAGGCGTAACCGTTTTGTTCCATTCCAAATCACCACCTAACTCCGCATACTCCTCAGGGCTGGCTTGCGCAGTGAAGGCCGCCCATAGAGCCCATTCGGTTTCTTTGCGGTTGCTCTCAATTGCAGCGATGCCGAGAATAGCGTTCAATCCTACTAGGCAGATAGCTTCAAGCAAGATGGGAAACGCGAGATTGTCTCCATCTGTTTTTATGCTTGTTAGGCAAAACAACAGAACAGCACCGCACGCGCCCAGAAAGAAATACCTGCGCTTTTCCATTATGCGCAGGTATTCCTCTCGTAAACGGCCGTGCTTTTGTTCTAAGCTGGCTTGCATTTTGTTACACCAGCACCGAACCCTTGGCGTCAATCACACCTTGGGTTTCCGCCTCGCCCAGCAGCATTTCGTTGTGCGCCTTGCCCGACGGGATCATGGGGAAGCAGTTTTCGTGCTTTGTGACCAGACAGTCGAAGATCACCGGACCGTCATAGTTCAACATCTCCATGATCGCATCGTCGAGATCAGCGGGGTCCTGGCAAATGATGCCCTTGCAGCCAAAAGCCTCCGCCAGTTTCACAAAATCGGGCAGGGCCTCTGACCAGCTGTGCGAATACCGTTCCCCATGCAACAATTCCTGCCACTGGCGGACCATGCCGAGCCGTTCATTGTTGAGGATGAACTGTTTCACCGGCAGGCGGAATTGCACCGCGGTGCCCATTTCCTGCATGTTCATCAGCCACGATGCCTCACCGGCCACGTTGATCACCAGCGCATCGGGGTGTGCCACCTGCACGCCGATGGACGCGGGGAAGCCGTAGCCCATCGTGCCCAGACCACCCGAGGTCATCCAGCGGTTGGGGTCTTCAAACCCCATATACTGCGCGGCCCACATCTGATGCTGGCCCACTTCGGTGCAGACATAGCGATCATGGCCTTTGGTCAGCGCCTCAAGCCGTTCCAGCGCGTATTGAGGTTTGATGGTCTTGCCTTCCTGCGTGAAGCCGAGGCATTTGACTTTTTTCCATTCCTCGATCTGTTCCCACCACTTGGAAACCGCCGCCTTGTTGGTCTTGCGTCCGCGCGCTTTCCAAACCTTCAGCACGTCTTCCAGCACATGGGCGATGTCGCCGATGATCG
>JBCCAJ010000329.1:0-3968 GCA_039814845.1 Pseudomonadota bacterium
CGCGGCGACGGGCCGCGCGATACGCTGACCATGTCAGAACCCGAACGCCGCATGCTGGGCCGAACCGATTGGGCCTTTGTCCATCAGCATGCCCGCGACGGGCTCCGCATGGGCGTCAGCGCAGGCGGCAACGTGGGCGAACGCCTGATGGCCGTGGGTGCGCGCCACTACGGTGATATCCGGGAACAAGCCACCGATTGGCTGGAGCGGGTGGAGATTGACGCAGGCCGTGTGGATGACCGCCCGACGACCTTTTCGGGCGGCATGCAGCAACGGCTGCAGATCGCGCGCAATCTGGTCACTGGGCCGCGATTGGTGTTCATGGATGAACCCACCGGCGGGCTGGACGTGTCTGTGCAGGCGCGGCTTTTGGATCTGTTGCGCGGGCTGGTGCGGGATATGGGGCTGTCGGCCATCATCGTGACCCATGATCTTGCCGTGGTGCGCCTGTTGGCGGATCGCTTGATGGTGATGAAGTCCGGCCACGTTGTAGAGGCAGGCCTGACCGATCAAGTGCTTGATGATCCCCAGCACGCCTATAGCCAGCTTCTTGTCAGTTCCGTTTTGCAGGTGTGAGCCATGATTGACCTCAAAAACGTCTCCAAAACCTTCACGCTGCACAATCAGGGCAGCGCAGTTATCGAAGTAATCAGCGATGTGTCCTTCACGGTGTCACCAGGCGAATGCGTTGCCCTGACAGGTGCGTCCGGGTCAGGCAAGTCGACATTGATGCGCATGATCTACGGCAACTACCTGACGCAATCGGGGTCCATCCGCATCGGTGGGGTGGATCTCGTGCAGTCTGAACCGCGCGAAGTGATTGCGTTGCGTCGAGAAGTTCTAGGCTATGTCAGCCAGTTCCTGCGCGTCGTGCCCAGGGTACCGACCGTCGAGGTTGTCGCAGAGCCCTTGCGCGCCTTAGGCGTTGAGGTGAAAGAGGCAGAGGCCCGCGCGCGGCACTTGCTGGCGCAGCTCAACATTCCTGAAAGGCTCTGGTCGCTCAGCCCCACCACCTTCTCAGGCGGCGAACAACAGCGGGTGAACATTGCCCGCGGATTTGCCCATGCCTATCCCGCGATGCTCTTGGATGAACCCACGGCAAGTCTTGATGCCACGAACCGCGAAATCGTGCTGTCGCTGATTGCAGAGGCGAAAGCGCAGGGTGCCGCCATCATAGGCATTTTCCATGATGAGGCCGCCCGCGCCCGCGTCTGCGACCGGGAGATAGACATCAGTCAGTTCACCCCAGGGATAGCCGCATGACGCAGAACAGCCCCAGACCCGGGCGCCTGATCGCCGTTGTGGGTCCGTCTGGCGTGGGCAAGGACAGTGTCATGCAAGGGCTGCATGATGTGATGCCAAGCCTGCACATGGTGCGACGGGTGGTGACACGCGCGCCGGAACTCGGCGGTGAGGCCTATGATGCTGTCTCTGTCCAAGAGTTCCATGACATGGCCCAACACGGGGCCTTTGCGGTGCACTGGGGCGCGCACGGGCTGCACTACGGCATTCCCGTCACAATCAAGTATCACCTGAACAGAGGCACAGATTGCCTGGCCAATTTTTCCCGGACGGCCTTGGCTGAGGCATCAACGGTCTTCGCCCGCGTGGTCGTTCTCAACATCACGGCGGAACCCGACACGTTGGCGGCGCGTCTTACTGCCCGCGGCCGCGAAAACGCTGAAGACATCGCAAGGCGTCTGCGCCAGGCTGAAAAACCTCTGCCGTGTGGGCTGAACGTGATCACCCTGTCCAATGACGGCCCGCTTTTTCAAACGGTTGCCCGTGCCACAGCACTTTTGCAACAGGACCCTATCACCATCGAGGGCGCGACATGAATTCTCCCTTTTCGACCCCGGCGCCTTCGCCCGTTGACGACGCTGGTCCACATGAAGACATGTGCCTGGCAAATGCGCGCCTCGTCCTGCCTGATCGAGTGACTTTGGGCGCAATCACAATCGAAAAGGGCCTGATAAGCGAGATCACCGAAGGCCACCGATTGCCCGATGGGGCAACAGATTGTGCGGGCGACTTCGTTTTGCCGGGCCTTGTGGAACTTCACACCGACAACGTGGAACGTCATATCGAACCCCGGCCCGAGGTCGATTGGCCCCATTTGCCGGCCCTCTTGGCCCATGATGCGGAACTGGCAGGCGCCGGTATCACCACCGTTTTCGACGCTATGCGCGTGGGCTCCATCCACAGTGGCAAGGGGCGCTACATCGATTACGCACGCACGCTTGCGGATGAGTTGCTTGCCGCGCGCGCAAAAGGCATGTTCAAGATCAGCCACTTTTTGCACCTTCGTGCCGAGATTTGCTCAGAAACACTGCTTGAAGAATTGGCCAGTTTTGAACCAGAGGATCGTGTGGGCATCGTCAGCCTGATGGACCACACCCCCGGACAGCGCCAGTTCCGTGACCTTTCTGCTTTGAAAACCTATGTCGCAAAGAAACGCGGCATGAATGACGCCGATTTTGCGGCCCATGTGGAGAACCTTCTTGGGTTGCAAAAGCGGTTCGGCCAAACGCATGAGGCAGGCGCGGTCAAAGAGGCCAAACGCTTGGGCGCCGTTCTTGCCAGTCACGATGACACCACTGCCGAACACGTGGCGACGTCGGCCCGCAATGGCGTGGGGTTTGCTGAATTTCCAACCACGTTGGAGGCAGCACAGGCCTGCCGGGCCCATGGCATTTCCGCCATGATGGGCGCGCCGAACCTGATCCGGGGTGGCTCTCATTCTGGCAATGTGGCGGCAGAGGATCTGGCCAAGGCCGGTCTTTTGGACATTGTTTCGTCCGACTACGTGCCGTCCGCGCTTTTGTTATCTGCGTTCTACCTGGCGCGGGTCTGGGATGACCTTGCCCGGGCAACAGCCACCGTGACGCGTAATCCAGCAAGGGCGGCCCGTTTGCATGACCGGGGTGCGCTTCAAACCGGGTTGCGCGGCGACGTCTTGCGCGTGCGCGTTGTTGACCAAACCCCGCTGCTCTGCGGTGTCTGGAGCCAAGGCATAAAGGTAGGATAGGATATCCCGGCTTGGCAAGACGCCTGCGCGCGGGCCAACAGCAAAGGGAACTAGCGCACCATCGTCAAACGAACCCAGTGCGCGTATTCAGGCGACCCTTCGCTTTTGATCTCACCACGATATCCAAACTCAACTTGGTGCACGAGGGTCGCACTCGCGTCTGCAAATACGACGGAATAGGCCTCAAAGAGGTCCGCGGCTGAAAGCAGCCGTTCAGCGCCAAAATCGGGCCAGCCTGCATGATTGGTGCCACGAGGCGCGGAAAACGGGATACCGCGCAGCGACCCAGACAGGGTCAGATGGCAATGGCCGTGAAAAATGTGGCGAATTTTGTCGTGATGCGGCTCAATCGTGTGAACAAAACGGTCGGCATCCAGCAACATGATCCTGTCCATCGGTGCCACATGGGTTGGCACCGGATTGTGATGCATAAAAATCCAGATCGGGCCCGGAAGGGTTTGCAATTGATCGTCCAACCACGCGGCGCGGTCGGCACAGAAATGCCCCGCATGGGTTTCCGGCCCCCACGTGTCGAGCGTGATAGCATGACCCAGAGACAACGGGACAACGTGATGCACAAAGCAGCCATCGCCCTTTAGCTCGGGAAACGCCTTGAGCAGCGTCGGCCGGTCATCGTGATTCCCGATCATGAGGTGAACCGGCATCGGGAGCGCTGCGATCCGGTCTTTGAGACGCCGATAGTCTTCCAAGTCTCCCCAGTCCGACAGATCACCGGTGATGAACAGGGCTTCGGCATCGGTGTGCCGCGCCATGGCGTGATCAAGTCCGCGTTCAAAATTGGCATTGGGATCGCGCCCGCCGATGGTCAGGCCCGGCGTTGTCAGATGGATGTCGGTAAACTGGAGAAGTTTCATTCTCTTGTATTGGCTGAAAATATCCAGAGGGTGTCATGGGGAGCAAAACTCCCCAATACGATCAC
>JBCCAJ010000159.1:0-6319 GCA_039814845.1 Pseudomonadota bacterium
ATCCCTTGCAAAAACCGACACGGAGTTCTGGCGCTGGATCCTCACCACCAATCTCGACGGCGCATTCTGGACAGTCCGCGCCTGCCTGTCCGGCATGCAGGAAACCAACTGGGGCCGCGTCATCGCTGTGTCTTCCATCGCCGGGCTTCGCGGTCTGCGCGGCGCACCTGCCTATTCGGCCTCCAAACACGGGCTCATCGGCATGATCCGCGCCCTGTCTGAGGACTACATGGGGTCTCCTTACACGTTTAACGCGCTCTGCCCGGCCTATGTGCGCACCGACATCGTCACCCGAAACCAAGAGGCGATCCAATCCCGCGCGGGCGTCAGCGCGGAAGACGCGCTCGACATGATGGTGCGCGCCAACCGCCACCGCCGCCTGATTGAGCCCGAAGAAGTCGCCGCCGCCGCGCTCTGGCTCTGCGCACCCGGTTCCGAAAGCATCAACGGCCAAACCATCGAAATCGCGGGGGGGCAGTGCTAATGTGACGTCAGAAGGGACCCGACCATGACATCACAGCTCGAAGACGACCTGCACAAACGCCTCACCGCTCTTGAAACAAAGGTCAATGCCAAACCCAAATGGGCCTTTCCCACGGCTACCCTGGCGGCGCTTCTGCCCATTGGCTTTGGCCTTTACCAAATGCATCTCTCCAACCAGTTCAAGCAGGAAGACAACCAGACCCGCGCGCTGCTTTCGGCGTTAGAGGGCGATACACCTTCTGCGATATGTGGCAATCTCAGTCTGCTGGTCGAAGGTGGATTGGTGACCGACGAACGGCTGGACGCAACGCAGGCCCTGATCGATGAGATCACGCAAAAAGATCTCCAACAGGTCGATGGCGGCGTCGGAAACTTCGACTGCCTGCCGCGCATCGCGGTCGATGATGACAACGCACCCCCTCCCGAACCTGAAGTGACCCTGGCCGAAAGGCTCGCCGCGCCCACGGCTTGTTTCTATGATACCGTAGAGCTGGAGGTCATCCCCCAGGCCAACCCTGAAGATATCCGGAACATTCAAGTCTTTCTGGAGCGCGAGGATATCACATTCGCCGCCATCGCCAGAGAAGGCAACGACCTGCAGATCAACAGCTACACGGGCCAGATCTGGTACTATTCCATTGAGGCCCGCCGCTGCGCCAAAGACCTGTCCGATGGGCTCGCGCTTCTGGGCATTGATCTCAAGCCTCGCTACTACACCCGCGAAGATTTGCCCCCGGATTTACCCATCCGCATCTGGCCCAATATCTAAACGGGGTCCCAAACATGCCGAAGGCGCGCCCCCTTAGCAGCCGCGTGCAGCGCGGCCACCCGCACCCCGGGCGAAGCCCGGCTACCAGCGCGCCGCCGAGGCTGCCCGCAAAAGCAGACGAGGCGTCACCGTCACCGGGGCGGACGCACTTTAAAACTCCAGGCTGATCGCTCGCCAGGGTTCAATCGAATGCCCGCGATCTGACGGGTCAGCCGCGCGGTGACAGGGAAATCCTGTAACCTCTCCTTCGCACCTTCCAATGCGGCAATCATCTCTGCGTCATCCATCTGATCCACACCGCCCCGAAGGTCCTCTTGGGTCACCTGCTTCACACAGCGATAAATCATCATCCCCCCCGGGATATGCGCCAGCGGCTCAAAACAGTCTCTCAACTGCTCCATCAACACCGCCGCCCAGGGCTCCTTCCAATGCAGCTCATCTTGCTGCACCAAAACGGACACACCCGGAACAAGACAGGGAAAGAACATCTCCGCCATCCGCGCCGTCGCCGGTGCATTTTTTGAGGCATCCTGCACCAGCACCGAAATACTGTCTCCATCCCAGTCCTGCTCTTCAATCCGGCCTTTGCGGAACACGATGTGCGGCGCCCAAGGCGCCAAAAGCCGCTTGGAGAGCGGCAGCATATTGGTGCCCTCAAACGGCGCGATTCCATGGGCATAAAGATGGGCATCCTTGGCCTTGTCCGACACGTGAAACCGATCAAACGCAAAGATCTTCGCCGTGCCACCACCCGCGCGGTTGCCCTCGGCCAGATACGCAGTCGACCCCCCGGCAAAACAGCCCAGATCGACCACATGGCCCTCTTGCTGCGCCATGTGTCGCGTCAGCCAGAAGTAAAACCGCGTTTCTTCCGCGCTCAGCATAGTGGGCACGTCAGGCGCAGGCCCAAGATCAGACCGCTCCAGCTTGAGCCAAGGCCTCTCAGCAAACGGGTTAGAGGAGTTGGATAGGTCTGCCATGGCTGCTCATGCTCTGTTTTGACCAATTGGGAACATGGATACTTCCGGAAGTAAAGCGAGCCCCTTGCCTTTCTGGACAAACCCCGCCCCTTATGACATTGCCCGCCCCAAGATCGGAGCATTCACATGACCACCACCCGTTTCGCCCCTTCCCCCACGGGATATCTGCATGTCGGCAACCTGCGCACAGCGTTGATGAACCACCTCATCGCACGCAAAGCGGGCGGCACGTTTATCCTGCGCATTGATGACACAGATCCAGAACGGTCCAAGCAGGAATATGTCGATGCGATCCAGCGTGATCTGGAATGGCTGGGCCTGACCTGGGACCGGATGGAACGCCAATCCGACCGTCTTGATCGCTATGCCGCCGCCGCCGATGAGCTGCGCGACAAGGGCCGGTTCTATGAGGCGTTCGAGACGCCGGTGGAGCTTGACCTCAAACGCAAGAAGCAACTCAACATGGGCCGCCCGCCGGTCTATGACCGCGCGGCCTTGACGCTGTCCGATGATGAAAAGACGGCTCTGCGCGCAGAACGCGGCGATGGCGTTTGGCGCTTCCAACTGGATCACGAACGTATTGACTGGACCGATGGCATCTTGGGTGACATCTCCATTGATGCGGCCTCCGTTTCTGACCCCGTGCTCATTCGCGGCGATGGTCAGGTGCTCTACACGCTGGCCTCCGTGGTCGATGACACCGACATGGGCGTGACCCATGTGGTGCGCGGGTCGGATCACGTCACCAACACCGCCACGCAAATCCAGATCATCGCGGCCCTGGGTGGCACAGTGCCGGAATTTGCCCACCATTCCCTGTTGACCGGCCCTCAGGGCGAATCCCTCTCCAAACGCCTTGGCTCGCTGTCTTTGCGCGATTTCCGTAATCAGGGCGTGGAGCCTATGGCGCTTTTGTCACTGCTGGCGCGGCTTGGGTCATCCGATCCGGTGGAGCTTCGCGATGATCTTGATGCGCTGGCTGAACATTTTGACCCGACCCGCTTTGGGTCGGCGCCCACCAAGTTTGATCAAGGCGATCTCTTCCCGCTCACCGCGCGCGTGCTGCACGAACGTCCTTTCGCAGATGTGGCGGGCGAAATCGCGGCCCTTGGTGTGCCAGACGACATCGCCCCCGCCTTCTGGGAGGTCATGCGTGCCAATATCACGACCATGGCCGATCTGGCCCCGTGGTGGGCGATCTGCCGCGATGGCGCAGAGCCGATCATTGCCGATGAGGACGTCGAATTTGTGCGTGAGGCGATGGCCCTGCTGCCCGATGCCCCCTTTGACGGCGACACTTGGCGCAACTGGACCACCGCCGTCAAAGAGGCTACCGGCCGAAAAGGCAAAGGCCTTTTCATGCCGCTGCGACTGGCGGTAACAGGTCAGGCGCGAGGCCCGGACATGGGCGATCTGATGCCTTTGATGCAGGTGGTGCGGGCGAAGGCGTGATCAATCGCGACGGACGACACCCGGTCTGTCAAACACCACGTTTGCATTCAACGCAGCCAGCATGTCATCCACAAAATCCTGCTCCGCCCTCGAAAGGTTCTGAGACCGTGGATAAACCGGCGCTGCGCGATCGTTCAGGATAGGTGCGTCCCACCCATCTGTCGTTTCAAAGAAATCCTGCGCGCCCGCCTCATCAAATTCCTTCAGATAGCCCTGCACCACAACGTCCAGATAGCTCAGCAACACTGGGCAGGTCGTGCTGGGTTTGCCGTGCTTGCCTTCTGGGATGGAATACACAACCACATCGGGCGCGTGGGTCATATCATGCTTAATCTGATCCCGCGCATCGACCCTGTCATAGGCACGCTCTCGCAGATCCAGTTCGACCCAGCCGCCGTCAGGCACGGCCGCCATCAGCCCTGTAATTTCTGACCCCGCATCCGGCACCACCGTCAGATACGCCACGGGTCGCAAATCGGTATGCCGCCAGACCCGTTTCCACCCAGAAAGCCGCGCAGGTCGCGCGTCAATATAGTTGTGGGTGTTGCGATTCACGAGGCTGCCGTAACCGAAGAAATACGCGTGGACTGGGGTCTGACGTTCCATGTCACTCCGGTGTGAGGGTTGCATACGACATGCCTCTTGCTCAAAGCCATGTCGTATACTACGGTCGGCCGCAGTCAAGTCGGGAGAACTGGTGATACCCAGTGCCGAAGGAGCAACCGCCCCGGAAACTCTCAGGCCCAAGGACCGACGCGACTGACATACACTCTGGAGAGACCTCGTGACAGACGAGGCGCCGAAGGGATAGCGATCTCAGGCAGAAGGACAGAGGGGGCATCGACCGTGCGATTGCGCGCGGAGACGGTGCCGGTTTCATCCCACGTGACCATCATGTGACGACCCCGGCGATTGAGAACGGGAGAGCTGCGTCATGGCGGATGTGACAGAGGATCTGAAACGAACCCCGCTGCACGCCCTGCACCAAGAGCTGGGCGGCAAGATGGTGCCCTTCGCAGGCTACGACATGCCGGTGCAATACGGGCTTGGCGTGATGAAAGAGCATCTGCACACCCGCGCCCGCGCAGGCCTTTTTGATGTGAGCCACATGGGTCAGGCGATCCTGCGCCACGATGATGGCTACATGGCCGTGGCCGAGGCGATGGAACGCCTGGTGCCCGTCGACCTGATGGATCTGGCTGATGCGCGGCAACGCTATGGGCTTTTCACAAATGATACGGGCGGCATCCTCGATGATTTGATGATCGCGCGCCGTGGGACGGAAATGTTTGTGGTGGTCAACGCCGCCTGCAAAGACGCCGATGTGGCGCATATGCGCGCGGGTCTGGGGGATGTCGACGTGGACGTCATCACAGACCGCGCACTTCTGGCTTTGCAGGGTCCTGTATCCGAGGCTGTTTTGACCACTTTGGTGCCCGGCGTTGATGCTATGCGCTTCATGGACGTGGCGATCTTGCCCAGCCGGTTTGGAGAGGTGTGGGTGTCCCGCTCAGGCTACACCGGCGAAGATGGTTTTGAGATTTCCGTGGCCGAAGAAAAGGCTGAGGCCCTGGCCCGCGCACTTTTGAATCACGCGGATGTGGAACCCATCGGCCTTGGTGCCCGCGACAGTCTACGGCTGGAAGGCGGGCTTTGTCTTTATGGCCATGACATAGATACAACCACCACCCCGGTCGAGGCGGGGCTGACCTGGGCCATTCAGAAAATTCGCCGCGCGGGAGGAGCGCGCGCTGGTGGATTTCCCGGTGCTGATCGCATTTTGGAAGAACTGGAAAACGGCTCTTCTCGCAAGCGCGTGGGCCTGCGCCCCGAGGGCCGCGCACCGATGCGCGAAGGAACGCCGC
Organism: Pseudomonadota bacterium; assembly: GCA_039814845.1. Taxonomy (GTDB): domain Bacteria; phylum Pseudomonadota; class Alphaproteobacteria; order Rhodobacterales; family Rhodobacteraceae; genus Roseovarius. Next base: position 5,550 of record JBCCAJ010000159.1, read on the forward strand.
TTTTTGCATCTGAAACAAGTGACGCCACCATCGGCCAGATCACCTCAGGCGCGTTCGGACCCACGATCGGGGGACCGGTTTCCATGAGCTACGTGCCCAGAGAGTTAAGCACAGAGGGCCGTCAGGTTTTTGCCGAACTGCGAGGCAAACGCCTGCCGGCACGGGTGGCGCACCTGCCCTTTACACCTGCCAATTTCAAACGATGAACGACCTAAAACGGAGGGACACCATGAAATTCACCGAAGAGCACGAATGGCTCAAACCCGAGGGCGACACTGTCACCGTCGGCATCACTAAACATGCCGCCGATGAGCTGGGCGATATCGTCTTTATTGAACTGCCCGAGGTGGGCGCGACAATCAGCAAGGATGATGAAGTTGTGGTGATCGAAAGCGTCAAAGCCGCGTCCGAAATCCTCGCCCCGATTGATGGCGAGATCGTCGAGGTGAACGAGGCCATCGTGGAAACGCCCGCATCCGTGAACGAGGATCCACAGGGCGAGGCATGGTTCTTCAAATTGAAGCCCAGCGATCCAGGCCAGATGGACGATATGATGAGCGAGTCTGCCTATCAGGCCTTCATCGCCTGACCGGGTCCGCCGGAGAGATTTCGTACCTCCGGTGGGGATATTTTTTGGCCAAAAGAAGCACAAGAACTGGCCGTCTTGTTAGCTGGAGGATGTGATGCCTTTTGAACCGACCGACTACCTGCCCTACGATTTTGCAAACCGGCGCCATATCGGCCCTTCGCCCGAGGAAATGCAGGCGATG
>JBCCAJ010000086.1:0-8739 GCA_039814845.1 Pseudomonadota bacterium
CCGAACAGGCCGAAGACGTGGTGCGCCGCGCCGCTGATCTGGGTATACCGGTTGTTACCACCTATAAGGCCAAGGGGATCATCCCAGAAAGCCACGCGAATGCGCTGGGCGGCGCGGGGCTGTCGCCCAAGGCCGATCAGGTTCTGCTGCCGCTTTTGCGCAGTGCCGATGTGGTGCTGTGTATTGGCTACGACCCGATTGAAATGCGCGATGGCTGGACCGATCCGTGGGATCCCGCCGCCCAGACCGTGATCGACATTATGGCAGAGCCAAACCGCCATTACATGCACCACGCGACTTACAATATCGTTGGCGATTGCGCCGCGTCCGTGAATGCGCTGCTGCCCGATCAGATGGGCTCGCTTTGGCCTGGCGGTGAAGCTGCAGCGGCGAAACAAGCGCTGGCGGACATGTTCACGCCCCCCAGCAATTGGGGGCCCGGTCAGGCCATGGCCATTTGCCGCCAAGTGCTCCCTGCCGACACTCTCGCCACTGCCGATAGCGGCGCGCATCGCATCCTTCTGTCGCAGACATGGCAATGCGAATTCCCCCGTGCTCTGACACAATCTTCTGCGCTTTGCACGATGGGCTGCGCCGTCCCGCTTGCCATGGGCGCGCAGGTAGTGGAGCCGGACCGAACAGTTGTGTCATTTTCTGGCGATGCCGGGTTCTTGATGGTTGCAGGTGAATTGGCCACTGCGGCAGAGCAAAGCCTCAAAACGATTTTCGTGGTCTTTGTCGATGCCTCGCTCGCGCTTATTGAACTCAAACAACGTCAACGCCAGATGAAAAACACGGGCGTCGATTTTGGCCGCGTGGATTTTGCGGCCATCGCTGGCGCATTCGGCGGGCAGGGTCACACGGCGCGGTCCGGGCCGGAACTGGAAGAAGCGCTGACCGCCGCGATGGCCTCGGACACGTTCAGCATTATCGCCGTGGAAATTGATCGAAAGGCCTATGATGGCACCTTCTGACCCCAAAGGCGCGCTTGATGGTCTGCTAATCCTCGATCTTTCGCGCATTCTGGCCGGCCCCACGGCAACGCAGCTTTTGGGCGATATGGGGGCCACGGTGATCAAGATCGAAAATCCCAAGACGGGCGGCGATGACACCCGCGCCTGGGGTCCGCCTTACGCGGAAACCCACGATGGGCAAAGCGATCTGAGCGCCTATTTCATGTCGTCTAACCGCAACAAGTTCTCCGTCTCTGCCGATTTGAGCACAGAGGAGGGCCAGGCGCTGGTCAAGGCCATTGCTGCCAAGGCCGACGTGGTGATCCAGAATTACAAACCCGGCGGGTTGGACAAATACGGGCTGGATCACGATACGTTGCTGGCGACGGATCCGGGGCTTGTCTATTGTTCCATCTCCGGCTTCGGCCAGACCGGACCCAACCGCGATTTGCCGGGCTATGACCTGATGGCCCAAGGCTATGGCGGGATCATGTCCATCACCGGAGAGCCCGACGGCACCCCGATGAAAGTGGGCGTTGGCATCGCCGATGTGGTCTGCGGGCTGTATGCCACGATCGGCATCCTTGCCGCCCTGCGCCACCGCGATCAAACGGGAGAAGGGCAGCACATCGACCTCGCGCTTGTCGATTCGCAGATGGCGTGGCTGATCAATGAAGGCACGAACTACCTCACCTCTGGGCAGCCGCCCAAACGGCGGGGCAATGCCCACCCCAATATCGTGCCCTACGATGTGTTTGCGGGAAGTGACGGCCACATCATCCTTGCCTGTGGAAATGATGGGCAGTTTGGCCGAATGACGCATGCCTTTAACCGGCCCGATCTGGCAGAGGACGCGCGATTCGCAACCAACCCCGCCCGCGTGGCCAATCGCGATGCACTGACCATCGAGATTTTGCAAACCTTCGCACAACACCCAACCGCCATGCTTCTGGAAAAACTGCAAGGGGTTGGCGTGCCCTGCGGACCGATCCACACCATTGATCAAGCGCTCACCACCCAGCAGGCCGTCGCCCGTGGCATGGTCGAACGCATGGCCCATCCGGATGCCACATCCGGAGAGGTGGCCCTGCTCGGAAATCCGCTCAATTTTTCGGCGACACCGGTCACATTCCGCCGACCACCCCCGCGCTTTGGCCAAGACACGCAGACCGTTCGGGAAATGTTTGATATCCCTGACATATCCGGGGATGCAGAAGACTGAGATCACGAATTTATGGGCTTTGCCTCACGATCTGTTAAGATAGCAAAACCGTGATGTGAGTTTTTGGGCTGGAACGACTACGTTCGATCCACACACGTGTCGTACGAAAGGATCATCCATGCACATGGATATTTGCAATTGTCGTGTCTCGTTGACGGATGCGGCATCTGTAGCTGAGTGGAATGGCATGATCCTGGGCTTTTTGTCCCATTCGAAAACTGTGCCGGGATACCTGAAACGCTTGTTAGAGATGTCTCCGGATTACGCCATGGCCTATGCCGTCAAGGGCCTGTTCGCGATGATGATGGGCAAGCGGGAGCTGTACGCCGCCGCACAAGACGCCCATGAGAACGCTCAGAAAGCATTGGCGCTTGGCGGGGCAACTGTGCGCGAACAAAGCTGGTGTGCGGCCCTTGAATGTTGGATTGACGGCCGTCCTTTGCAGGCCATCCAGTGCATTGAAGCGGCCATGCGCGACAACCCCGCCGATACGATGAGCATGAAAGTCTCCCACGCGATCCGCTTCATGATGGGCGACAACCACGGGATGCGCCGATCGCTGGAACGGGTGATGGATGCCCATGACGAAGATCACGCACTGCGCGGTTATGCACTAGGCTGTTTGTCTTTCGCCCAGGAAGAAACGGGCGACTATGAGTTGGCCGAGACGTCAGGCCTTGAGGCGCTGCGCTTTGCCCCCGATGACGCCTGGGGCATGCATGCAGTGGCTCATGTCTATGACATGACGCACCAGACGAAGGCCGGGATTGATCTGATTGAGAAAAATCCCGGTGCTTGGGGCCATTGCAACAATTTCCGCTACCATGTGTGGTGGCACAAAGCGCTGTTGCTGCTCGATCAGTGCAAGTTCGATGAGGTGCTGGGCCTGTACGATACCCAGATCCGCGAGGAAAAAACCGACGATTACCGCGATTTCTCCAACGCCAGTTCGCTGCTTCTTCGACTGGAGTTGGAAGGCGTTGATGTCGGCCCGCGCTGGGCCGAACTGGCCGATCTGGCCGAAAGCCGCACGGGCGATGGCTGTCTGGTGTTTGCTGATCTGCACTACATGCTGGCATTGGCGGGCGATAACCGCCCCGATGCCGCCGCCCGTCTGACGGCCCGTGTCGCGCAATCGGCAACGTCTGGTTGCGATCAGGGGCAGGTGATGAAAAATCCGGGTCTTGCGGCGGCCGAAGGCCTCGCTGCCTTTGGCGAAGGGCACTATGAAGTGGCGTTCACAAGTTTGCGCGCGGCTCAGCCTGCATTCCAGATCATGGGCGGCAGCCACGCCCAACGCGACGTGTTCGAACGCGTGACCATTGATGCGGGCCTGCGTGCGGGCAAGTTGGATGAAACCGCCGCTCTGATCACGGAACGCACCGATAAGCGAAAAGGTGCCGTGGATGCCTTCGCTGAGACGCGTATGAAGCAGATCTCAGACGCCCGCGCCTTGAAGGCCACTGTCGCAGCAGAGTAGAACGCGCCTCAAAGACCTCACGAAAGCGCACGTCCATGGCCGTTGCTGACCAAACCATGCCGTCAAAGCCCGCCTCCCCTGCGGCGGGATATGCCGCAGGTATTCGCGACCCGCGGCTCGATTTCTTCCGCGGCATCGCGATGTTCATCATCCTGATCGCCCACACACCGGGCAATTGGCTCACGCTCTGGATTCCGGCTCGTTTCGGGTTTTCGGACGCCACAGAAATTTTCGTTTTCTGCTCCGGCATGGCCTCTGCCATCGCCTTCGGTCGTGTCTTCCGTGAACAGGGGCTCGGTATGGGCTCTGCCCGCGTGGGGTTCCGTGTCTGGCAGGTGTACTGGGCACATGTCGCGCTTTTTATCGCAATTGCGGCCTCCATGGTTGTGCTCAACCTGCTGTTCCCAGACGGGCGCGATTACGTGGGGCAGCTGAACCTTTACCCGTTCTTCAATCGCCCGATGGAACAATTGCCCGGCCTGCTCACGCTGACCTACGTGCCGAATTATTTCGACATCCTGCCCATGTATATCATCGTGCTTTTGATGATGCCGGTGATGATCTTTTTGGCGCGCATCCACGTTGGACTTGTCATCGCGGCGTCTTTGGCCGTGTGGCTGGCCGCCAATTGGGGCAATCTGAACCTCCCGGCAGAGCCATGGTCGGATCGCAAATGGTTCTTCAACCCGCTGGGCTGGCAGCTCATTTTCTACACCGGGTTTGCCTTCATGGCGGGCTGGTTCCGCCCGCCACCTGTGGATCGTCGCCTCTTCTGGACGGCAGTGATCATCATCGCGGTGATCATCCCGCTCGCATATTTTCGCATCCATCGTGAGGTTGAGTTCATCAAAGAGTGGCGCGCAGACTATCGCTACCTCTTCACCAAAACCGATTTCGGCATCCTGCGCTACATCCACTTCCTCGCCGCGGCCTATGTGGCCTGGGTGCTGGTGGGTCCCAAGGGCGACAACATCCAACCGCGCGGCACCGGTCCTATTGCACGCAGTTGGACGGTGATCCTGAAATGCATCATGAAAGTCGGTCAGCAATCGCTGGCTGTCTTCATCTCCTCGATGTATCTAGCCCGCCTCCTTGGCGCGCTCTTCGACCAAGTCGGCCGCACCCATTTCACGATGCTCTGGGTCAACGCGTTGGGCTTTGCGCTCATCATCGCAGTGGCTTATGGCGCGGGATGGTTCAAATCCCAACCTTGGAAAAAGAAACGCGCTTAAACCTTCTTTTTGGCCAAAAATACTCGCACCGCAGGCATGAAATCCTAAAGCCCCTCGAACCAATCGAGCATCAGATCCGCCCATCCCTCTGGCACGATATGCCCGCCCGGAAACAGCGCAAATTCCAGTGCGGAACCCTCATCACAGCGTTCCCACTTGCGGATCCAGAACGGGCCTTCGGTCGCAAAACTGTCCGCCTTGCCATAAACACAGCCATTGGCCTGCCGCCAAATCTCCATTGCGTGAAACACATCGCCCTGGGAAAACCCATCCGGGTCGCCGATTGGCCCACCCCGCACATTGCGCCCCTCAAGCGGCACAGTCCCATCGCGCCAGCCATGGGTATGCAAAAGCCGCACCGGCCCCGCGCACCCCTCCGGATGGTCCCGCCAGAAACTGCCCCCCAAAGGCGCGTAGGCCGAGAAAGCATCAGGCGTTTCGCAGGCCAGATAAGATGTCATCGATCCGCCGATGGAAAACCCGGTCAGGATCACGCGATCCGGGTCCAGCCCGTGATCCGCCACCGCCGCATCGCGCACCTTTTGCAGAAACGTCACCTCATCGCGGCGCTTTTCATAATCGGGATGGAATGACCAGCCCGTGACCGTGCCGCCGGGAAAGGGCAAACCTTGCGGTGCGATCACGGCGTAACCGCGATCCAGAAACGCATCCATCATGCGTTCATTTTGCAGCGCACCCTGCGGGCTGCCTCCGTATCCATGGATGTAGATGATCACGGGCGAAGGGGTGTCGGATTGCTCGGGCAAGGCGATGTAGTATTCCCCGCCCTCCACCGCGCAAGGCTCAGTCGTGGAACAGGCCTCCGCCACGCCGGGCGACAGTGCAAGACCTAGGCTTGCTGCCAACCACAGGTTACGCATTCCAAGTCACCACTGGCAGGTTGCCCTTGAGCCACCCCGGCCCGGCGAGAGAGCCCAGCATACCCTCTGGCACGTCAATGATCGGGGTTATCCCGGCCTCATCCAGAAGCAACGTCATACGCCGCGACCGCACGCCACGCGCGCAAATCAACGCCACGGGCTGCGTGTTCGACGCGCGCGCGGCCTGCACCGCATCGGCAAAATCGTCGCGGCGCAGATCAATCGGCACCCCGCCTTCGGGAACGCCTGTTTTCTGCCATTCATCAGGCCTGCGAATATCGACCAGAAGGATGCGCCGGTCCTTGGCCGCTTCATGTGCCTCTTGCGGTGTCATTTCCTGGCTGGCGGCACTTTGCACCATATGCGCCACGCCCGCGCCCGCCGCTGCCAAAACAGCCACGCCGCCAATCATCACACCCCGCCGGTTCAGCCTCGCCATTTTGATCCCCTTCTTTTCGCTGGGTCGTTCATCGGCGACACATAAGGGCGTGCGCAACCCATTCCTTGGCCCCTCGCAGGATAGTGAATTGGGGTAGAACTTGTTGCAGGATGTGCTTTAACCCGGATGACACCCAATTCGTCGGAGATCATCATGCCCGATCCTCAACCTGCCCCTCGCCGGGTGCTGATCACCGGTACTGCCGGGTTCATCGGGTTCCACCTCGCACAACTGCTGCTGAAGGAAGGGTTCCGCGTACACGGGTTCGATGGGATGACGGATTACTACGATGTTTCGCTGAAGGCGCGCCGCCACCAGATGCTGATGCAGCACGAACGGTTTTCCAAGACCGAGGCGATGCTAGAAGACACGGCTGCTTTTGATACCATGGCCGACGCCTTTGAGCCTCAGATCATTATCCATCTCGCTGCTCAGGCGGGCGTGCGCTACAGCCTTGAAAACCCCCGCGCCTACATCGACGCCAACGTCGTCGGCACCTTCAATGTGATGGAGGCCGCCCGTCGCCACGCCGTGGATCACCTTCTGATGGCATCCACATCCTCGGCCTATGGCGCCAACACGGAAATGCCCTACCGCGAGACCATGAAGGCCGACACGCAGATGACGATCTATGCGGCCACCAAGAAAGCGACCGAGGCGATGGGCCATTCCTATGCTCACCTGTGGAACCTGCCCACCACCATGTTCCGCTTTTTCACCGTTTATGGCCCTTGGGGGCGGCCGGATATGGCGCTTTTCAAGTTTGTGGAAGCCACGCTGAATGGCAGCGCGATTGATGTCTACAATCACGGCGAAATGTATCGTGACTTCACCTATATCGACGATCTTGTGTGTGGGATCCGCCTATTGATGGATGCAGTGCCAGTGCGCCCGGACAGCGCAGAAGACATTGAGGAGGGTGACAGCCTGTCCCCCGTCGCACCTTACCGCATTGTAAACATCGGAAATTCCGCATCCGTGCGGTTGACGGATTTTGTGGATGCAATTGAAGAGGCGCTGGGCGTGCCTGTGACCCGCAACATGATGGAGATGCAGAAGGGTGACGTGCCCGCCACCTGGGCGGATGCTGAATTGCTGAACCGGCTGACGGGGTACAAACCTGCGACGGATGTCCAGACAGGGATAAGGGCGTTCGTGGAGTGGTACAAAGACTTCTACGATTGTTAGCCTCAAGGCATAAAGTACCCGGCGCGGGACCAAGGACGCAGTCCGCCGCGCCTTCGCCTGCCCCCCCAGGACCTGGCGAAATTGCCTCTGCAGGGCGTCGCTCGGATGGAGCCCGGGAACCCGACGATAAAGCGCTGCTGTTCAAGGGCTGCGATCGCCAGACCGGGACCGGCGAAGGCGCTCTATTTCAAATGCCTTGAGGCAATTGCGCCGCATCGCACGGAAAACCAACACACACTCGGATAAATTTGCTGCACCTGCAGCTTTCGCACCTAACGTGACTTGTATCTGGGCTGCGCGAACAATAGCATGCCCCACGTTAAGCACGCCTGGGGGTGTACTTACCTTTTATTGGCGTTTTTTGAGCGATTCTCGTGGTGGCGCGGGATTGCGAGCAGGGTTTGGAAGAGGATGATTTCCGTGTTCAACTTCAAGGGCATGTTCAAAATGATGGGCGTTTCCGCGGCCTTTGGTGTTGCCGCGATGACCGCACCCGCCTCTGCGGCTGATCTGAGCGATCCGGTGATCGCGCAGCAGTATGAGGATTTCAAGCTCAACAAAACCCGCGCGATGCGTGATTTTCAGCCGTTCCGGGAAGCCTCCACTGCGACCACTTCAGAGGGTAAGGAAGTCTCTCTGACGTCACTGAACCCGCGCTTCAACAAGTGGTTTTTGCTGGATCTGACACGCACGCAGCGCACCACGACTTCTGACACGTTCCACTTAGAGCTGACCAACCCTGAAGACACTTATCTGACGCTGTCGGGTGGCGACAGTCCGGAGCTCATTTTCGACAATAACGGTGCCATGACACGCTGTGCCCCGTGGACGGGCCGCGTGACGGAACTGGATCGGGCGAAGTCGTCTGGTCTGCCTTACGCACCGATCTGCGATGACAACGCGTTTGTGCGCAACGTGGTGCGCGGTAACCGGTCCAGCCGGGAAGCTGTGGCCGAATTTCTGCGCGACAATGTGGTCTTCGGCGAAAGCATCGTGACGCTGATCAAAGGGTCCTTTTACGAGGACGCCTACATGAGTTCTGGAGAAGTGATCGACGGCGGTGACGCTGGTGAAATCGCAGCAGCCCTGGGCAAAGCGCGGCTATCCAGCCATCCCGTTTTCCGCGCCTATTTCGGTTTTGAACTGGAAGGTGCTGACAGCGGTATGGAGGCCGGCAGCTGGTACGCCGTCAAAGACGCGCCGGGCATTTTTGCCAGCGCAATGCAGCCCGGCATGATCGACCGGGGTGTGTTCTCCGAAGGGCGCACCAATGGGCTCGACGGGGTGGAAAGCCGTGCAGATGTCTATCTGGTGGCCTTCGACATGACGAATTTTGAGCTGGGC
>JBCCAJ010000313.1:0-4087 GCA_039814845.1 Pseudomonadota bacterium
CAGCGCAGCCGAATCCAACCGCGCCGCCATCCGCGACAGGGCATCGGAAAATTGCCGATCCGAGTACTGTCCCCGCATCGCCAAACCGCATTCCCGCCGGGGCAACGCGTTGATCATCGCCTGCTCAACCGAGAAGTAATAACGCAGCTCATTGAGGCTCAGATGCCCAAGCCCGCGCGCGATCAGCGGCCAGATCAGGCCTTGTGTCTCCACCACACTGTCCGGGTCAGTATAAGCTGCGATCACACGATCTGCGATATAGCCCGCAATGACTGGATCTTTGTAAAAGGACTTCGCCTGCGTCACTGCCAATTCCAGATTGGCACCCGCGAACCCGAGGCTTTGCAGATCCTGCCGGATGGGCATGGCGTTGGGCAAATCGCCAAGGATTCGGATCATCTCTGCCCGGTTGACGGGCACCCCGGCGATCTGGGCCGGGGCGGCGCTTGCCCATGCGGCGATCAGCAGGGCAATGCAGGAGGCAATCAAACGGGGCAATGTGGTCTCCGACAGGTGGGAATGCAACTCTAGGCGCGTCCGGTGGGAAACACCACGGGGCAGATGGGCCATGACGAAATTTTGCGACGCGAGAACGAATGGACACCGGGCCGAACAGAGCGCCTTCGTCAGGCCCCGGTCTGGCGATCCGCACATTCGAACAGCAGCGCTTTATCGTGGGGTTCCCGGACTCCATTTGAGCGATATCCTGCAATTGCCATTTCGCCAGGCCCTAGCGGGGGCCTGACGAAGGCGCGGCGGACTACGTCCTTGATTCCGCGCCAGCGCCTTTGACGACAGGCTTTCCTACACCCCACGGAAAGACTAGCCTGCCCCCCAGCGACCTGTTAATGGGCGCCTACCCAAACTTGCCAGGCGAGACCACATCATGAGCGCCACCGCCAAGAAAACCGCCCCCCTGCCCGATGACATCGTGGCCATGAAGGGCAACACCCCCATCGTCAGCCTCACCGCCTACACCACGCCCATGGCGCGGCTGATGGATGAGGCCTGCGATTTCGTGCTGGTGGGCGATTCCGTGGGCATGGTGCTGCACGGGCTGCCCTCCACGCTGGGTGTCACGATGGAGATGATGGTGATGCATGGGCGGGCGGTGGCGCGTGGGCTAAGCTCTGCCATGCTGGTGATGGACATGCCTTTTGGATCCTATGAGGAAAGCCCCGCACAGGCCTTCCGCAACGCCGCCGAATTGATGCGCGAAACCGGCGCGGCGGCGGTAAAGCTCGAAGGCGGCACCCATATGGCCGAAACGATTGCCTTCCTTGTCGCCCGCGGCATCCCCGTGATGGCCCATATCGGCCTCACGCCGCAGTCGATCAACACGCTGGGCGGCTACAAGGTACAAGGCCGCGATGACGCCGCCGACGCGCTTCTGGCCGACGCCCACGCCATCACGGACGCAGGCGCGTTTTCGGTCGTGCTGGAAAAGGTCCCCGCCAGTTTGGCCGACAAGATCACCGAAGAGATCGCTATTCCCACCATCGGCATCGGTGCCGGCGCGGGCTGTGACGGGCAAATCCTCGTGGTCGATGACATGCTCGGCCTCTTCACGGCGTTCAAACCCAAATTCGTCAAACGCTTTGCCACGCTAGGCGATGACGGCCAAGCCGCAATTGAGGCCTACGCCTCTGAGGTACGCGCCCGCAGCTTCCCCGCCGAAGAACACAGCTTCGCCGACAAGGCGCCCTCTAAGTGAACACCCCCTAAATGAATACCTCCATGACCCCACCGCCGATCATTCGCCAACTGGCTGACTTGCGCGCGATGACACGCGACTGGCATCTGGCACAGCAAAGCGTGGGCGTCGTGCCGACCATGGGCGCGCTTCATGACGGGCACCTGTCGCTGGTCGCCGCCGCCAAGGAACACTGCGACCGGGTGATCGTGACCATTTTCGTGAACCCCAAGCAGTTCAACAACCCTGAAGACCTCGCCAACTACCCCCGCACTGAAGAAGAAGACGCCCGCAAACTCACCCGTTTCGGCATTGATGCGATCTACGTGCCGGACCCTGATCAGATCTACCCCGACGGGTTCACCACGACCGTGTCAGTCGCTGGCCTGACGGACGTGATGGACGGCGTCTACCGCCCCGGCCATTTTGACGGCGTGGCGACCGTGGTGACGAAGCTTTTCACCCAAAGCACGGCCACCGATGCCTTCTTCGGCGAAAAAGACTTCCAACAGCTACAGGTTGTAAAACGCCTCGCCCGCGATCTGGACCTGCCCATCACCGTCCACGGCTGCCCTACGATCCGCGACATTGACGGGCTGGCCCTGTCTTCCCGCAACCTGCTTTTGTCCGACCGCGCCCGCGCCAAGGCCTGCCGCCTGTATGAAGAGATGGAAACCATCGCCGAGGGTCTGCAAAAGGGCGACGCCTTCGAATCCCTGCGCGCCAAAGCCCTTGAGGCGCTGAATAAGGCAGGGTTCGGCGACGTGGAATACCTCGACCTGCGCGCCGCCGATGACCTTTCCGAACTCACCGCACCCACCCGAGAGGCCCGCCTCTTCGCCGCCGCCATGCTGGCTGGCGTACGTCTGATCGACAACATCGCCGTCTGAGGCGCATGTCGCAAACAGCAAAGACAACGTGGCAACATCCGTCACTGTGACCTTTAGGGGAGGACCACAGATGACCGCCAATGACCTGATCAATCTCTCGCGTTACCCAATCCACGAACACGGCGACGCGCGAATTGCTGTGCTGGCTCAGGTCCGCGATGATCTGGCCAAGGACGGCTGCGCGGTGCTGAAGGGGTTCCTGACGCCAGCGGGTATAACCGCCCTGACCCAAGAGGCCGATGCGGTCGCGCCCAAGGCCTATCGCTCCTTCAACCGCACCAATCCCTACTTCACCAAGGACGATCCCACCCTGCCGGAAGGCGATCCGCGTCGTCGGTTTTACGACCGGTCCAATGCCTTCATCCCGGCGGACAACTTTACCAAATCCGGCCCCCTGCGCCGCGTCCATGATTTCGACGGGTTTGACGCTTTCATCCGCGACTGCCTGCAAGAGGAACAGTTCCACCGCTACGCCGACCCGCTGGCCGATGTGATCATCAACATGGCCGAAGAGGGCAACGGCTTTCCCTGGCACTTCGACACCAATAATTTCACCGTGACACTCGCCATCCAGAATGCGGAAAAGGGCGGCGCGTTCGAGTACGCACCGGGCATCCGCGAAGGCAACGAGAACTTCACAGACGTCACCCACGTCCTGGACGGCACCTCTGACAAGGTCACCGTGCTCGAACTGGAACCCGGAGACCTGCAGATTTTCCGAGGTCGCTACTCGCTCCACCGTGTGGCCCCGCTGCATGGCCCGCGTCCGCGCTACGTCGCGATTTTTTCCTACGTGGACAAACCCGACATGGTCGGCAGCCCCGAACGCACCGAACAACTGTACGGTCGCACCCTACCCATCCACTGGGAACGCGCCGGGCGCCGCGCCGACGCCTATCTGGACTAGAATGACCCCAGCTTCATCTTTCCAAGACATACTCAAACCCCGTATTTGCCGCGCGCGTCGTGTCTTGCGTGTTTAAAGAAAGATGAAATTCTGGTCGCTTACTTATCTGATCCAGACATTTCCCCATCCAAAAACGCGTCCGGGTCATCAACCTCTTCCAGTCGCTTGCCTTTGATCCACCAAAACCGGTTGCCTACATTGCGCAAAAAGCTGCGATCATGGCTCACCAGCAGGCAAGCCGCACCATGGGTGATCAGTTCGTCCTCCAACGCCTCTTGGCCTTCGATATCCAGATGGTTCGTCGGTTCATCCAGCAAGTAGAAATTGGGCCGCGCCAGCCGCAGCATGAGCATGGCAAGCCGCGCCTTCTGCCCGCCTGACAGCGCCTCGACGCGGGTGTCCTGCATCGCCATGGCTACACCCGCACCCGCCAGCACGCCCCGCGCGCGTTGATCGCCGATGTCGAACTGCTCGGTCACCAGCGACATCGGGGTTTTAGCGCGCGTCAGTTGCGTCAGGTGTTGATCCGATACCCCCGGCACCACTGATGGCGCGGCGCGGATTGGCCCCTCTTCCGCGAAGGCACGCGCCACCAGA